>JAITAZ010000364.1 GCA_031283825.1 Planctomycetaceae bacterium
GCGGTTTCCCCAATTACCAATTCGCTGTTTAAAATATTCTGAAAAAAAGTCTGATATTAAATTTAATTTATTTTCCTATTAGGCATGAATGGATAAAATAATAAACTTTAATAAATTTTCAAATTTGGTAATTACTAATCTTTTAACTGATTTAACTGATTTTAAGATTTTATTTTTGTTAAAAATTGATATTTCTTATGTAAAATTTCTAACATGAGTCTAATTAGAGTGTATATTATTGTGTCAAAACAAAGAAAATGTTTTTTTCTGTTTTGACAATCGAAACCGCGTATTCCTGTTTAGCAACCAAACAACTCGTACAAAGAAATTCGGCAATTATGCTGTTCATACTAGAAATTCGACGATATATCGAAAATTCAAGTTATGACAGTTTAAGGATCGTAAAAGTCTGCATTCCAATTAGGCAAGCTAGACAAAGTTGACCGAAAATTTAAACGTGAATAGTTAAAGGTTAAAGGTTACAACGATTACCGGCGTCGAAAAATGATTATAGTAGAGATACTGCCGCGTAGTTTTTAAATCATCTAAGCGGTAATAATCTCTACGTTATACCTCGCGTTTTAGAACTTGGCGATTTAGAATCGCATACCGTTCTCATTTTAGAATCCGGCGCTATAAGCGTAACGGTTGAAATATCAATCGTTATCCTTCGCGAATTACCGATATTTCAAACGAGAGCAGTTTAAAAGTAAAAGTCCGTTTTCCATTTAAGCAAACAGACAATGTAATAAAAACCTAAATAGCGAGCAGTTTAAGAAGGTAATTTACCTTCGCAAGACGGTTTGTGTGGAGAGGTTTGGCGCGTGCCACACCCCCCTCAACAAGACTTAATTTGTTTACAGTTGAGGGATTCCAGACTTTACAACAATTTTGAACATATTTGAAGGAGAATTTCAATGAAGAAACTTTTGACACTAGCATTTGTCGCAGCTTTGTCGTTTGTTGGTAGTATGGTTTATGCAGAAGAAACTGCAACCGTTGCTACAGCTAATGAAGCGCCAATTGTAATCGCCCCAGGTTTTGGTCAGCACGGCTTACCTTATGGCGATCACTACTATACCGGTTATGAAGGTATTCCGGGTCAAAAAGTAAATTTACTCACTAAAATCGGTAACAAACTTAAAGCCGCTAAAGCAGCTAGAGAAGCCAGAAAAGCCGCTCAAGGATACGGTTTCGACGGAGGTTATCCTGCGCCAAGACGTAAATTGTTCACTCCAAGAGCGAGAGCAAATTTCGGCGGAGGAATACACGGATTTAATGGTCCGCACGGCGGTTATCCGACTGAATTTCAAGTCGGCGGTTACTATTAATAATTAAAATTAAATTAACAAAAAGTAAATTCATCTCTTGACTCAAAACTTAGACTAAACTTTTGTCGCCGGTTGTTTGATTTTGGCAAGTGCGATTATGCTATGGACAAATAGAATTTCGTCGAATCAAAATGTAAAATCTATATTTACGTTTTAGATTCGACGAATTCTTGCGCATAGCGGGAAAATTAAATTACTCGCGCACTTGATTAAACGTAATATATTTTGAACGTAAACAAATGGTTCTTTTTTTAGAGAACAAATAGGACATCGTTGTTTGAAATCAACCGCTCAAAGTACACAAAAAAAATTGACAATCGTAAAGACGCTCTACTGTTGGTTAATGAATAGTGAAATTCTCTAATTAATTTTTCCAAATTCTTGTTAGAACGGGTTAAAATTGCTCTTGTCTTGTTTTAATGAAATTGTTATCTTTCGCACATACCAGTTGAACGAAATTTATTTTCGTTTCTCAATGTAGTAATACTCTCAACCCAACAACAATTTACGAGAGGAAAATATTATGCTGAAAATTATGGATATAAGCACAAGCGGTCTCGTCGCCCAACGAATCCGAATGACCGCACTCGCAAGCAACCTAGCAAATATAACCACAACAAGAAACGAAGACGGCGAACTAAAACCATACGACCCGCGATACGTAATCTTTCAAGAAGATAATACAATCGGTCCAAACGGCTCCGCCGGAGTCTTTGTTCAATCAGTCGAAAAAGACGAATTACCGCCAATCAGAAAATACTCACCAAATCACCCAGACGCAGACGAACAAGGATTTATAAACCTACCCCGAATAAATCTAATCACCGAATTCACAGACGCCATCGAATCAGGTCGCTCATACGAAGCAAATCTAGGCGCTATCGAAGTTACAAAATCAATGGCAAATCAAACGCTACGTATTATTACTTAATTTAGAGTTGTAGTAGTTGTATTAGTTGTATTAGTTGTAGTAGAGGGGGGAGAAGGGGGAATATTTCGATTGAATAATTACAAAAAAATTATCGTTACAAAAAATAAATTTATAATCAAAATTCAGATTCAAAATTCAAATTAAAATTCAAATTCAATAAAATAAAACATGGACGGAATAAGTTATCTCTACAGCGGAATACAAAATATTGATTCATTCAAACCTCGACTCGGCACTGGTCCTCTTGGCGATAGAATGAATCCAGACCGACCAATGACCGACGAAGAAATTAAACGCACGTCATTCAGCGATCTCCTACTCGGCTCAATCGGCGAAGTAAACATGATGCAAAAAAGAGCAGATCAAGCCGTCGAAAAATTAATGACCGGCGGAGAAATCGGTACAGCAGAAGTTCTAACCGCCGTCCAAAAAGCTGATATCGCCTTCAAAATGATGATGCAAATGAGAAATAAATTCGTTCAGGCTTATCAAGAAATACAAAATATCAGAGTTTAATAAACACAAATAAAGATACAAAAGACGCCGTCGTTTGATCTCAAATATCAACGACTCAAACGACAACGCATCCAACCAACAATTGAAAAAATAAAATGGAACGCATTAAAAAAATTTACGCTCATGTTCGCGATCTCTTTTTAAGCATGACACCGACGAATCGAATTATCGTTTCGTTATTGTCATTGGTTTTAATTTTTTCGC
>JAITAZ010000373.1 GCA_031283825.1 Planctomycetaceae bacterium
TTGATGACTCAGGAGATAATACTGAAAAAAATCTCTCTTTTAAAAAGGCTATTGTCTTTTGTTGAGTCATTAATCATGGTTTTTTAAATTAGTGTGTCCCCAGTGTCCCCTAAGTCCCCTTTGTCCCCAATGTCCCCCCCAAAAAATTACAACAAAGGAATATTCGTTACAAATATTCATTTGTTGTAATTGTTCACGCGTTTTAAATTCATAATTCCGAATTTTTAGAGATACTCAATTGTAGTTTAAGGGAAATTAGGATATTAGAGACAGAAAGGACATTTTGGTTTAAATTCTGCTTGAAAAGACTCAAAAATCTCTTTTTTTATTTTAATCTTACAGCTACGCTTTCTCCGTGTGCTGTTAAGCCTTCTTTTTTAGATAAAGTTTCTACGCTTTCTGCATACATTGATAGTCCTCTTTTTGAGAACGACATCACGCTGCTTGACTTTAAAAAATCATTGCTTGTTAGACCATTTGCGAATCTTGCCGTTCCATTTGTTGGTAAAACATGAGACGGTCCTGCGACATAATCTCCGACCGCCGCCGGAGAATAACCTCCTATAAAAATCGCTCCGGCATTCCATATTTTATCTGCTGTTTTTTCTGCATTTCTCGTTGAAATAATCAAGTGTTCCGGCGCGATTAAATCTACAATCTGACATGCGTCTAACTCGTCTTTAGCGACAATCGCCGCGCCGAATTGTTCTAAACTCGCTTTCGCTAATTCACCTCGACCTAATTTTTTAAATTCCGAACCTATAACCTCAATCGACGCATCCACGATGTCCTTGTCCCATCCGACAATGATACACACTCCGGGAGAATGCTCTGCCTGCGCTAAAATATCATACGCAACAAAAATCGGATTCGTCGAACCATCGACAATTACAACCAACTCGCTTGGTCCTGCAATCATGTCGATTCCTACGTCTCCATTGACGAACCTTTTCGCTAACGAAACAAACATATTTCCGGGTCCAACAATTTTGTCCACCGCCGACACTCCCTCAACTCCGTAAGCAAACGCCGCAACTCCCTGCGCGCCGCCCATCCTGTAAACCTCCGATATCCCAAGCTCATAACATGTTGCCAACATGTCAATATTATACGCGCCAAGTTTTGTCGGGGGCATCATTACAGCAATCTCTTTAACTCCGGCAACTTGAGCCGGAATGACTGTCATCAAAATAGTCGAAGGGTACGCCGCCGCGCCGCCGGGTACGCAAACGCCAACTCGACGAAGAGGTCTATAACGCTCGCAGATATAACCGCCGCTCGTCTTCCAAAAAACATTTTTGTTACGTAAAATCTTTTCTTGAAACGTCCGAATATTTTCTTTCGCAAATCGAATCGATTCCAAGAATCTCGCGTCGGCTTTTCTGTATGCACTCGCAAGCTCGTTTTTCGTAACGCGAATTGTTTTCGACGTCAACTCTGCGCCGTCGATCCGAAACGAATAGTCCAAAAGAACGCTCAACCCGCCGCTACGAACTTCAGAACAAATCCGCTCGACAACCTGCTGAGGAGATAACGCCTCGCCAAAAATCTCAATTGTCCGCTGACGACCAGACTCGCTTACAATATTACCTCGCGAACTCAATCGTTCTCGTAACTCCGCTATTTCCTGCCTAACCGCCTTGCCGCCCTTGCGACTGTCTATCCTGCGTATTTTCATCTCTATATTTTTCATTAAATATTAAATTAAACAAACCGCACAGTGAAACAAATTCATCGACGGCTATAAAATTTTATGACTATTCAGTAGGATTTTTAAACACGGATTATCCGCGATTATCCATATTCAAATTTCATTTTTTATGATTTTTATTTTTTGTAATTTTTCGTAGCATTCTTCTCGTTCTCTACAGCGTTCTAGGTTTTTCCATGCGGTGTCTTGTGCGAGTATGAATTGTTCGCGGGTTGCTGGAATATTTCCTGCTTGTACGAGTCGGCTGATGACTTCTTGATCTAGTCTGCTTAATCTTATTGAGTTTAATTGATAATCTAGAAACGCCTCCCAGCAAAGAGGGAAGAGCGGTTGTACGATTTGTTCTCCGATGGTTGTTGCGTATTGTAAAATTTCAAATTGAGCGTTTGATTCCATTCTTAGCGAGAGAAATCTGAATAGATTATGCAAGTCGATTTTCCAATATGCTTCTGTGTAGGTTGACAGCGGCAGGTCTTTTCTTGCTTGTTCTCTTGCGACTCCGAGTTCGATTCGGCTTTCGTATAAGTTTCTTGCTTGTGTATGAAAATCTTGTTCTTTATTTGTTAATTCTTTACCGATTTCTTCATTTATATTTCCGTAGCTTCCTTGTCGATTTGTTTCGCATTGTTTTCGCCATTCGGTTGGATTTGTAGCGTAAGCCGCATCGATTGCGATAGAGTATCTTGTGCTATATTCGTTGACAGACGCGGTGCGATGCCGAATCCATTGTCTCCAGCAATCCATTGGCGAGCGTACGAGTAATTTTATTTCTGCCATTTCAAATGGGGTTGTGTGTTGATGGCGCAACAGGTATCGTAGTAAAGTTCGGTCGTCGGACGTTTTTTTTGTACCTTCGCCGTAGCTAACGCGAGCCGCCTGAACAATCGCCGAATCGTCTCCCATCACGTCAACGAGACAAACGAATCCTTTGTCTAAAACCGGAATTTTTTTCCATTGCAACGCTGAAAATTGTTCTGTATTTTTCATAAAAAAGATTGAATAAAAAAATTGATAAATTATTCCGTAAATAGGTAATCTTGATTGCCTACTTGTTGAATAGTTACAAAAAACGAATCATTAGAGATTCAAATGATTCGTAATGTTAAATTTGAAAGGCGACAATTGTACGTTATCAATAAGATTTTATCAACAGGAATCGAAATCAGGGAAGAGCAGATGGAAGTAAGAAGTTTATTTTGTAAGTATTTTAATTATTCGTAACCGTTCACTCAAAGAGGAAATTTCCTACGTCCCGAAAGGGCAACGATATTATAGTCCACCGCATCGGGATGGGTTAGAATGTCCCCTAAAATGATCGCCGTGAAAGAGCAGCGGAAAAAAATTATCACGAATATTCGTTACAAATATTAACAATATTAACTAAAAAATTCCGTTACCCTTTCGGGTAGGGTGTGTAAAATTGATTCCAAAATCTCTTGCAAAGCTACCA
>JAITAZ010000450.1 GCA_031283825.1 Planctomycetaceae bacterium
TATTCAAAATATTCAAAACAAATACGCAAAGCTAAAAAAATAATCAAAACATAATATAACAAAATTAACATTACAACTTAACGGATTAAATATTAACAGCTTAAACAAACTCAAAAAACTACGGAGGGTTTTGTGGATAAATATTTTTATAGCATGAATCAAGATAACTCAAACGAAAATATCTATAAATCAAAAAATTCATGCAAGAACAGACTCGAAAATCTTAATAGAATCGCAAAATTTTACGACGGACAAAATGGAGGAGGTACAAACTACAACCCGCCCTCTGATTCAACCTCGCCCAATAACCAAAATAACGGAAACGAAAATTCCGCTTATCAATCTACTTTTACATATTCTACATCATTTGCTCCGTCCGCTTCGAAATCTGCGTCTCAATCTCAATTTCAATCTCAATCTGCAATTGATACAGAAATTTCTCCATCAGAATTGCGTCGTGCGATCTCTTCAACTCAACAATTTTTCTTTAATCATCAACACCCTGACGGCTACTGGGTCGCCGAACTCGAAGGAGACGCTTTACTACAAAGCGAAACAATTTTACTTCTCGCCTTTCTCGGAGAATCCAACTCCGAACTCGCCCGTCAATGCTCTGTCCATCTACTCGATACCCAACTCCCAGACGGAGGTTGGGGAATGTACGCCGGAGGAAAATCTGACGTCAACAATACCGTCAAAGCATATTTCGCCCTCAAACTTACAGGACATCCCGCAAACGCCGACTACATGCAAAAAGCTCGCGTCCGCGCACTAGAACTCGGAGGAGTCGATAACGTCAATAGCTTTACCCGATTCTATCTTGCAATACTCGGACAAATCCCGCATCGCGTCTGCCCCGCCGTTCCTCCTCAAATGATGCTACTGCCAAAATGGTTTCCTATCAACATCTACTCAATGAGCGCATGGTCACGGACAATCTTTGTTCCACTGTCAATCGTTTCCGCTCTCGCCCCAGTTCGCGAAATTCCGCATGAATTCGGCATAAAAGAAATTTTTATCAAACCGCCGGAAAAATGGGGACCACTTGTCGCACCAGGCAAAAAAATGTCGTCAAATTTATTTTCATGGGATAACTTCTTTCGATGCTGCAACTCAATTATATTGACTTGCCGAAAACTCGGATTAACCCCGCTACGAAAACGCGCCATCGAATCCGCCAAACAATGGACCTTAGAACATTGCAAAAATAGCGACGGTCCAGGCGCAATTTATCCGCCAATTATCTGGGGATGGATTGCGTTTAAGAGTCTTGGTTACGCCGACGATTCGCCTGAAATAAAATATTTTCGCGATCAACTTCACTCTCATATTATTCGTAACGAAAAACGAGACAGCGTAAGAATTCAACCATGCAAATCGCCCGTTTGGGATACTGCGCTAACGTTAAAAGCGTTAATGCTCGGAGGATTGACGTCGTCTAATCCCGCTGTAAAAAAAGGCTTACAATGGGTTCGCTCTCGACATATCAAACAAGACGGCGATTGGAGTAAGAATGTAAAAAACGTAAAGTCGGGCGTTAGCGGTTGGTGTTTTGAATTCAACAATGCCTTCTATCCCGACAGCGACGACACGGCAATGGCACTGATGGTATTAGCAGGAAGATTTGACGAGACAAAAACAATACAACCAACATCAGAACCGCGTCAAATAATGTTGAGCGAAATTCGCGATACAATCGAAAACAATTCATCTAATCGGCGAAAGGCTGGAGTTCTGCCGCCAGAATTAAGATTGTTGGCGTCGGAGTCAAATGATTCGGTCGAGGCGGCAAGGTCAAGTATGCTCGACATAACAGAAACAACCTCAGCACTCGAAAGCGGATTAAGATGGCTACTGGCAATGCAAAATAAAGACGGAGGTTGGGGCGCATTCGATCATAATAACAACAGAGAATTGTTGTGTAAAGTTCCATTCGCAGATCACAACGCAATGATTGATCCAAGTACGCCGGATTTAACAGGTCGAGTAATGGAATCTCTCGGAAGATTAGGATATACAGTTGGAGATAACAATTCAATCGACAAAGTCGTTTCATATATTAAACGCGAGCAACGGGCGGATGGAAGTTGGTTCGGACGATGGGGAGTCAATTATATTTATGGAACATGGCAAGCGTTGACAGGATTAACAAGCGTCGGCGTAGAAATAGATGATTCGGCGGTTGTATCCGGTGCTGATTGGTTGTTATCGCATCAACATCCGAGCGGAGGTTGGGGCGAGTCGCCGGAATCATATTTTGACATGTCGCTCAAAGGACACGGAACTCCGACTGCGTCTCAAACTGCGTGGGCAGTAATGGGATTGATCGCCGCAGGAAAACAAAACGACAACGCCGTAAAAAAAGGAATTAGATTTCTAATAGATAGACAAAGAGAAGACGGAACTTGGTACGAACCCGAATTCACCGGAACAGGATTTCCAATGGTATTTTATTTGAAATATCATTATTATTCGGTGTATTTTCCTCTGATGGCGTTGTCTCTTTATGCGGCAAAAGCAGAGGCATCAAATGCGTCGGCAATTGAAAATGAAACGATTTTAAAATTTCAGAGAGTACGGATTTTCTCGCCCGAAAACGAATTTTACAACAACGCAAGACCAAACGATAAACCCGAAATATTCGAAATCGTAAAACCAAAAATTCAAACAACCGTAGAAAAATCACAATACGCAGAAAAATCTGATTCAAAAGAAAAAGAACAAAAAAAATCGTCAACAACTCCAACGTTAAAAATTTTCATTGGATAAGAAAAGAATAAATAAAAACATTCTGTAACAATATTGTGAAATTTTTTTCAAAAGACAAAAAAGTAACTGTCTATATAAATTTTAATAAACAATTATAATGTAACTATTCAGTAGGCAACCATTGATAACTATTGATCGGCGATTGCTATCGACTGAATTGTTACATTTTCTTTAAGAAGACATTGGGGACGCACCGGCTTAAAATCTAATGATTAAAGACTCAAAAAATAAAACAATTATGCTACTGAATAACATTACAAATTAACAAAAAATATAAAAAACAACGGAAATTTGAGTTAAAAATTTTTTGGATAGTACAGTTATAATCAACCGTATTCAGAAATGTTTTTTCGATTAACAAACGGAGATCGCTAATCAAAAGTTAAACTCGGACAGTTTAAATTAAAATTGTCTTCAACCTAAACTAAATTAATAAAAATGAAACGAATTATATTTACAATCAATTCTTTTTTTCTCGTTTGCGTTTATTTCTGCATCGGGATTAACCCGATAAATTTTGCACAAGAAATAAATCCAACAGAATCGCCTGTTGAAACTCAATCGTCTAAAACGGAGTCGACAGAGTCAACAACGTCAACAGATTCGACAGAGTCAAAATCTCCAACGGATTCGATGTCGTCAAAATCTTCAACTGAATTAACATCATCAACTGAGTCTCTTCAAGATACAATCAACAAAGTTTCGACTTGGCTTGTTCGTATCGATACAATCGGCGGCTTTGAAAAAGTCGGTAATGAATTCGCTAACGAAGGAACGTCAACCGGTATTCTTCTCGATAAAGACGGCTACGTTCTAACAAGCGCATTCAACTTCTTACACGATCCGACCTCAATCCTACTTCGATTCAGCAACGGCACAAAAAAAATCGCACGACGCATCGCCATTGATCGTAATCGCATGTTGACATTGCTAAAAGTTGACGGTCTTGATACAAAATTTCTACCGCCCGAAACATTGCAAATCAGGAATAAAAACGAAATCAAAATTGCCGAACAAATTACTGTCATAGCAGTTGCATTGTCTCCGCACGAACCCAATATAACACAAGGAATAATAAGCGGAAAAAATCGTATCTGGCAAAAAGCAATTCAAACAGACGCCGCAATTGGTCCAAATAATTACGGCGGTGTCTTGGTCGGCACAGACGGAAAATTGATGGCAATTGCTGTACCGCTGTCAATGACATCAAACGAACTCACCGCAGGTTCAGATACCTACGACGCTGGAGTCGGTTTGGCTATTCCATTTGAAGACGTCAATAAAAATATTATCGAAAAATTAAAAAACGGAAAAAATCTCGAACCTGCATTTGTCGGAACTCTATTTAAAGAAAATCAAATATTCGTCGGAGAACCTGTTCTAAACGCAGTCGCGCCAAAATCACCCGCAGAAAAAGCTGGTCTGAAAAAAGGAGACAGAATCACAAAAATCAACGACGAAAAAATTGAAACCGCTCTACAATACGAAATGAATATCAAACCACGCTACGCCGGAGAAAAAATCGAACTAACCTACCTACGAGACGGAAAAGAAAATAAAATTACACTCGAAACAATCCCACAACCACCGCCGCCAAAAAAGAAACCTCAACCAAAACCAATGCCAATGCCAAAATAACTTTTCAACAACGCTTTTAATCTATGCTTTAACTTATTAGACTCGACTATATCCCATTCGGCAATGATACTATATAATACTTACGTCTTGAATTTTCACGCGAGAAAATTTTCTTGTTCAACTTATTTCAAATTCAACCTAATCAACAAGTCAACAAACAAAAATGAAAAAAAACGCCCCGCATAATTCTTGGAGCAAAACTATCGCAAAACAAATTGCAAAAACAATTGTTAATCACGATACCTTTTTTGAAATGGTCTTTCAGATCAAGAGAGTAGCTTGCGCGTTTATGAGATTTATCTTGCCAAAGAAATTACAAGAAAAATTAGATATCAATAACTTGCGAATCGTAATTCGACGATACCGTAACGAAAATTTTAACTTCCGCGAAACTATTGCCGACATGATCTATGAAATTCCTTTTAAAAATGCACCCGATAAACATATAAAAGTTTTTATTATCATCGAACACAAAAGTTACGACCATTCACATACAATGTCGCAACTTTTTCGATACGAACAACCAATAATAAATAACGAAATAGCCCTTGCAAAAAAAGAAAAACGTTATACAAAAGATTACAAACTCCCTCCAGTATTTTTGATGATTTTTCATCAAGACGAAACACCTTACAAAGATTCTACCGAACTCCGAGAAGAATTTTTGCAAGTCGAAGGTCTTGAGGAATACATAATCAATCAAAAAGCTTTCCTCTATGAACTATTTTCAAAAGATAAAAATAACTTGCCAGACGATCCCGACGCACCTGAACTTTATGTTGCCCTGCGAACAATGCAAGCAATCGCCAGCAAAGAAATAAACAAAATATTCAACGACAAGAATCTCCTCAAGAAATTGGAGTCCCGAGTCAACGATCCAGAATGTCAAAAATTTGGTTGCCTTCTTTCGCTTTATATCGAAGACAGTGCTAAACTCTTAACAAAAGAAGGCAAAGAACAATTTTATCAAAATTTACAAGAAATATATGAAGGAGAAAATATGAAAGATACTTTATCACCAAGAGCAAAATACTATCTGTCCATAGGCAAGAAAAAATGGCTAGCCGAAGGTATTGCCAAAGGTATGACAAAAGGTATGACCAAAGGCATTGCCAAAGGTATGACCAAAGGTATGACCAAAGGTATGACCAAAGGTAAAATCGAAGGTAAGATCGAAGGTAAGATCGAAGGTATGATCGAAGCCGTAATATCTATTTTGGATGTTAAATTTGGTGAAATATCTGAAACCTTTAGGAAGCCGCTTGAAACTATTATCGATATTGATCGTCTTCAAGAAATCATACAAGTCGCTAAAAAATGCGATACGATTGATGAGTTTAATAAGAAGTTAAAACCGATCAAGCAAAAATTAAAAAATACAAGAACTTCTAAAAATAAGTAATATTTCAAATGAAAGATACTTTATCCCCAAGAGCAAAATACTATCTGTCCATAGGCAAGAAAAAATGGCTAGCCGAAGGTATTGCCAAAGGTATGACAAAAGGCATTGCCGAAGGTATGATCAAAGG
>JAITAZ010000583.1 GCA_031283825.1 Planctomycetaceae bacterium
ATGCGGGGCTTGATTAGTGTGGAGATTTCGATCCGTAGGTTACGCTGCGCTACACCTACGGTTATGCACTTGTCGTCCCTGCGGGACTAATAAAAAATAATTCCACTGATATATTACCCTTTTTTTTATTTTTATTTAATCCGATGAAACGAATATTTATTTTTGTAACGATAATTATTTTATTGTTATCGGCGTCGATTGTATTTGCTCAATCGCGTGAGCCGAAGATTGCTTATGTTTATCCGGCGGGAGGTCAACGAGGAACTACGTTTGAAATATTACTCGGCGGACGAATGATAACGAAACCGGTTGAAGCGATTTTTTCAGGTAAAGGCGTTCATGCAAAAATCGTAAAAAGCGTCGGCGGAGTAATCATAAACGATCAAGCTGCAAATCAAGTCGCACGAAATATCTACGACGACGCAAAGAAACAAATCGAGTCAGATTTACGGGAAAAAAATCGCGACCAGAATGAGAAAAAAGATTTTCGTAACGAAAATTCAAATCAGAAGAATAAATCTAAAATTGATGAAACTCAAAATAAATCTTCAACAAAGTCAACTGATAAAAAATCTGCCGTAACTTCCGGCGACGAGCTTGTTCTTCCGTCGCGTGAAGAGGTGATCAACAAGTATTTGTATTTTGATCGTTTAACTAATCCTTCTGCGGACGACGTTCAATTTGTGTTTTACGAATATTTTTCTCCGCGACCTGCTAAACGTCCGGTTGAAGGCATGACGCAAGGCGTTGTTCTTGAAGTAACAATTGATGCGGATGCGGAAGTTGGCGAGCGGGATTTGCGTTTATTTACGTCGTCTGGTATGACAAAGCCGGTTCGATTTATAGTTGGCGAAGTCCGCGAGTTGTGCGAACTTGAGCCGAATGATTTTGACGGCGAACCGAAAACTCAATTTGAGGCGATGGGTCGGGTTGGTTCTGATATTTTGCCGAAAAAATTGCGGCGTCTTGAGCCGCAGGAGTTGCCGATTACGTTTAATGGTCAGATACGCAACGGCGATGTTGACCGTTTTTCATTTAAGGCGGAGGCTGGTCGGAAGATTGTAATTAGTGTTCAAGCGCGTCAGTTGTCGCCTTATCTTGCGGATGCCGTGCCGGGTTGGTTTCAGGCGGCGATAACGCTTTTTGATTCGGCGGGCAAGAAGATTACGTCGGCGTCGTCTTATCGGTTTAATCCTGATCCGGCGATATTTTTCGAGCCGGCTAAAAGCGGCGTTTATAGCGTCGAGATACAGGATTCTGTTTTTCGCGGACGAGATGATTTCGTGTATCGTTTATCGATTGGCGAGAGTGTTGTTGTTACGTCGATTTTCCCGTTGGGCGGCAAGGCGGGAACGCAAACGGTTGCAGAAATCGACGGATGGAATCTTCCGACGAACAAAATAATTTTCGACACTGACCCTAAAAAACAAGGGACTCAAACGATTCAAATGTTGCAAAAAAAATCGTTATTGTATCCGTTAAAATATGTAGTTGACGTATTGCCGGAGTTGACGGAGTCGGAATCAAACGACGGAATAGAGTCATCGCAGAAGATAGAGACGCCGGTTGTGATAAATGGTCGGATTGATTCGAAACGCGACGTTGATTATTTTTCGTTTGCGGGCAAGTTGGGCGAGACAATTATATTTGACGCGGCGGCGTTATCGCTTGAAGTTCCGTTAGATTTAGGGTTGGAAGTTTTGGATGCGGCGGGCAAAACAATTGCTGAAAACGACGATTGGTCGAACAGTGCTGGGTTGAATATTGGTTTGGTAACGCATCGTGCTGACCCGTATTTAGAGTTTAGAGTTCCTGCTGATGGCGAGTATTTTGTGCGTTTGTTTAATATTCGGCAGGAGGGCGGCAAGGAGTTTTCGTATCGATTTAGCGTTACGAATCGGCGGAATCGAATTATGGTTTATACGGAGTCGTCAACGTTGCATTTTCAGGCGGCGACTTATCCGATTAGATTTTTTTCTGACAGACGCGGCGGTTTTGACGGTGAAGCGAAAGTAAGAATTGCGGGAGGCGATTCGAAAGATTTCATTCTCGATGGTGCGGCATTTAGAAAAGGTTCAAATGAAGCGATTGGAACGATAACGGTAAAGAGTCGAGAGGGCGTTGGCAAGTATTTTCCGTTAGCTTTTGAGACTGTAATTAAAACGGAAAAGGGCGAAGAGATTTTTCCGGTTATTGTGTCGGATGATTTTGAGCAAGCGTTTATTTATCATCATTTAGTTCCGACGGCAAGTGGCGAGTTATTTATTGTGAAGCCCAAAAACTGGCAGTTGCAAGCGAGTTTAGGTTTTGCGATTAAGGAGATTGAAGGCGTAGAGAGGGAAAAATTATTTTCTGTTACGATAATTCCGGGCGGGCGAAGCGAGTTAATTTTACCGTTTAGCGGCAAGTTATCGGATGATAAAGTTGCAGATAAGGAAAAGAGAGAGCGTAAAAATGCAAAGTCGAATAATAAAACTCCTCAAGTTGATTTGAGCAAGTTATCGTTTGTATTATCTAGAGCGCCGAAAGGCGTAACGTTGGAGGAATCGCATATCAACAAGAACGAGTTAAGATTAGTCTTTGCGGCGTCGGAATCGATTAAGAAAGAAACCGAAGACGACATAATTATAGAAATCAATTTAAAATCCGACCCAACCAAGCCAACAACCCAATCACTAGGAACATTGCCAATAATAAAATGCAAAATTAAATAGTACAAACGATTTTTCGTAACTGGTTAATTGAATATTTATAATTAGTAACCGTTCATGCACAAGAGAAAAATTTCCTAAGCCCTGAAAGGGCGTAGGACTTTTTCTTTTGAACGTGAACGGTTACAAATTTTTTATCAAATTTAAACGCAGAATACGCAGAATATCGCAGAAATAAGTCGTTATAAAAATTCCGCTGAAACATTACAAATCGTTAAACTAATTTGACCAAGTTTGAATCGTGTTTTGCTAGTGCGTATAGAAACGGGACTCCGATCCAAATTGGCTCTAGCGTTCCGGGAACGAATCCTTCGTGCGTTGGCGAACAACCTGTTGCGCTGACTGGTATGAAAGTTACGTCGGACGCGAAACTATCGACAACGTTTATAAACTGCGGACGATACTCAAGCAGTAAACGATGAATTTCGTCTGAAACAATTTTTATAAGTTTTTTTGAGATTGGTCTTGCTCCGACAATATCATTTCCGTTGGCGTCTTTTTCGGGAATTGGATATCCTTTTTTAATAATTTCTTGGACGGATTCATCCAGCAGACACATCCATGTATCGCATTTTGAGACGACAATAATTATAGGTCGGTCGTATTTTTCGATAGTTCCGAGCATTTTGCCGCGTTTGTTTTTGTAGTTGTTTTGGATGCGTCTTGTCATTTCACCGAAAATAATATACGGCTGATCCTGATACGCTTCCGACGTTCCTAAAGTATTTCTTTCGGCTCCGACTAGTTCGTTGTCGATTAGTTCTTTTCCTTGTTTTCTTTTGTAGGCTTTAATGAAATTCGGGAATTGTGTCGGGTCGAATAGAAAAAAGAGCGCGTCTGAATATCCGAGATGTTGCGTTAGGGGCGCTTTCGGATGGTCTTCGCCTGCGCGGAAATCTTCGCCGGAGTGATCGTAAATGCAAACGGAATAATTCGGCGATTCCGGCAATTCTTTTGATTTAATCGAGTACATAAAAGGAATCGGGTAAGTGAATTCGTCGAATTGATCTGGCGTTTTGGGTTTAGGCGTTTTAATGGTTACGCCGTATTGCGGGACGGTTCCGGCTAAATCGACTCGCTCGTTTGGGACGGTAACGTTGGGAAATAATTTTTCGATATTTATTTCCAAGTCTCTATTTTTATTTGCAAAGGTCGCTTCGTAATAGTAGAATCCGAAATTAAATAAAGAGCGTTTAATCCAATGAACTAACGACGTAACAAAATAGGTTTTACCGGAAGTTCGCGAACCGACAATCGATACCATGAAGTCTTTGGATTCGAGGTATGCTCTTGGTATTTCTAGGTAACAATGCGGGCAAGCGATTTTTTCGCATTCGCCGCCGTATTCGTCTATTGCTCGGCAATTCGGAGTAAAATGACGCGGTAGGAAACGTTTAAAATCATATTCTGACAATCGATCTTCTCCGCGTAACTCTTCGGAATTAGCGATCCAAAGCACGTCTTCGATACGAAAAAATCGCCAGCAGCTTGGACATTTATATCGCGTTTGAAATTGAGTCATAATTTTCGTTACAAAAATTGTTAAAGCGTTAAGGGATTCGGCAAAAGTATATTTTCAGCTGGAATGTTACAATAAATTCAAGACAAATCGACTTTATCTGTTGGCAGTGTTTGCCATATTTCTTGAATTTTTTCGTTGATTGTTGGGTTTATAAACTGGTTATGTTGTAGTTGTTCGATTATTTGCATGGTGAATTGTAATTTCTTTTTTGTTTGTTCGATTTTTGTTTCTAATTCGAGTTGTTGATTTTTATGGATTTGGATATTGTTTTTAATTTTTTCGAGTTCGTCTGATTTTTTTTCTAAAATTTCTTTTTCTTTTGTTAGGTTGGTTTCGTCGATTGTTATTTGTTTTTTCTTTTCGGCGAGTGATTTTTTATTTTGGATTAGATTTTGTTCTTGTAATTTTATGATATTTGTTTCTTTTTCGATTTCGTTTATTTCGTTGTCGATAGATTTGATATGCGTTTTTAATTCGGCGAGTTTATTTCTTTTTTGCGTTAATAATTCTTCTCTTTCTTTTTTTGTGTTGTGGGCGGCGAGAAAATCGTTTTGTTGTTGTTCTAGTAATTCGACCAATCGTTTTGATTCTTGAATATCGATTTGTAGAGACGCGATTTTATTTGTTGCGATATTACGTAATTTTTCAGCGAGCGCGGCGGCGTGTTGTATGATTTCGTTTTGCGTATTTTTATCGGCGTCTGATGTCTTGAAAGTGAGAGTCATTAAGTCGAGTGATTCGGCGAGTAGGGACGGAGTATATTCTGTTTCGATATTTTTAACGAGACGTTTGGGTTTCTCTTCAAACGGATTATTTATTGTAACAGAAATTTGTTCGACGCGGTTTGGTCGCGGTTGTAAAGGTTGCGACGCCCAAGACAACATTGCGTCGATCAGGTCGAGAACTTTGTCGTCAATAGTTTTGTTTTCGTATTTGTTGAATATTTCAGCAAGAGTCATAATTTTAGCGAGGTCAAATTTGGAATTATTTTTAATTGAAATTGTTTTTAAATTGTTCAGACGCGTTAATATTGACTTAATATTTCAGTGGAAAATTTGTTTTATTTTTTGTGTCTTTGATTCTAGATTGTAAGCGAATGAGTTTTCAATGTTCTCATAAGTCTCTTTTGTCTCCAAGTGGCTCATTAAAAAAATGGTAACTGTTCAGTCGATAATAATTATCGATCAACAGTTGCTTAATGAGTTGTTATTTACTCATGTTACGCAGTAGTTGTCCGTCAGTAGGCGTTTATCGATAAGGTTTATCACCGATCAGGTAGGCGACCTTTCGCCGAAATGTCGCGATGCCGAAGGCAACGATAAAAAGGATTCGAAAAAAATTATTAAAAACAAATCCGATTTACCGTCGACTAGCGCCGACGCGCCCTTACGGCTAAAGCTCGCCTACCTGAGTCGGCGGTCGCCTACCTGTCTGGATCAGCAAGTGCGTAACATGAGTTA
>JAITAZ010000628.1 GCA_031283825.1 Planctomycetaceae bacterium
CGAATAATTTCCACACTGTAGTAATTGGTCAAACAACAAATTCGCTCGATTGGAATAACGTCGAAGGGGCGACAAATTATATTTTAGAACGGAAAAACAGTACCGGTAATTTTGACATAATCTACCAAAACAGCACAACGTCAAAATTCTCCGATACCGGATTAACCGCCGACACGGAATATGAATATCGCTTACAAGCAATCACATCAGACGGCTCGACCGCATACGCATACCTGACCGTCAAAACCGCCAATACAACCGATAGTAAAGGAAATGCAATCGCCGATATTCCAGTTTTCTCCGAACCAACAATAGATAATGTCAATAATACCGTAACACTTACTTGGACAAATCTGGGGGCTGATTATTCTTACTATTTGTACAAAGCAGGAAAACCTACTACTGTTACTGAAGATAATTATACATTCTCCGCAAGTAACGAAGTCGAAGGTTACGTTTTAATGGCTTATAATCTGACAACAGGAGCTACGTCTGCAATTACGACTACAGTCGTTTACTCCTCAACCGCTAAACCTATCGAAATAACCGGTTACGAAATAACACACGACGGTAACATTGCCCTTCAATGGCAAGCCGAAAGCGGATTTTCATATTTTGTTTATCGCGACGGTAAAGTTATTTCTGGTACTTCGGCAATTACAGCAGATTCAAACGCAAACAACGGAATAATTACCTGGACAGATACTCAAACCAAAGATGATAACAACTATATGCTCTTTGCGTCCTATGACACAAATTTCTCCAAACAAACCTTTTCAAACCTTTACAACGCTAAAAAACCATCATCAGCCTTGCCCGCCGCTTTACCGCTTAATTTTTAAACACGAACGACACGAGAAACACGAACGACACGAAAGAACACGAACGACACGAACAGAAGATTTTCGTGTCGTTCGTGAAACTTCGTGTGGTTCGTGTTTGCAATTTTCGTGTCGTTCGTGATGCTTCGTGTAGTTCGTGTTTGCAAAATTAAGAGATCTCTTTATTTCTTTTTTGGGGTGTATTGTAAAATATAACGGTTGTTGTATATTGTAAGAATGCGTAATTTTTACCGATTACACAAAACAGATAACCTTATTTTTTTGACAATATGAGTCATAATTCAAATACTATTCCAATTCGTCAACGTTTACCGTTGAGATTTATTCACGCTTCAGGTCTGTTTCTCGACAGAGTAATAGAATACATTCCTGAAATGACCGGAAGTTGGGAATCACGGTTTTTAGATATCTCTCGCCGCGCAACAACCCAACTTTTCAATAAAGCCCTAGACGAAATGGTCGATTTTATAATAATCAGCGGAGACGTTTTAAACGCCACAATATCGCCGCCCGGTCTTTTTGTCTTCCTCGCCGAACAATTCGAAAAACTAAATAAAGCCGGAATACAAGTCTATTGGACCGGCGCAGAATTCGACTCGCCCGACGATATGCCTATTTCTTTTCCACTGCCAGATAACGTACATCACTTTCCAACCAACTCAATTCAAGAATACTACTTCAAACGCGCCGACAACTATCCCAATAGCGTACTCGCAAAAATTATCGGAATCAGTCGAAATCAACGTCAACGAAAAATCCGCAGCAGCGAATTTCCAATCGACCCCGCACGTATATTCACTATCGCCATTGCTAACGGAGACATCGATCCCGAATCACTCTCGCAACGCCGAATCGATTACTGGGCTTTAGGAGGTCAAAATGATCGCACTACATATCAAGGTAACCCGCGAAAAAAAAACTCCGACGGAAAACCAATTCCACTAGACCCAATAACTACCACCGATAACACAAAAAGAGAAAAAAAAGACCCAACACCACCACCGTTTATCGTACATTATCCGGGTTCAACTGTTGCCCTTAATCCAAAAATGATCGGACAATACGGCGCAACTATAGTCGAAGTAATCTCTGGAGAAGAACCCCAATTAAACTTTTTTCAAACTTCGCCAATCAGATGGATAAACGAACAAATCACAATCAACGAAAATATAAACGGAATCGAACAACTAAAAGAAGAATTACAATCGCGAATTAAAATCTATCAAAACACTCAAAAAAATGAAGACTTGATGATAAACTGGTTCATCAACACAACACACCCAAGTCAATTGTCAACAACTTTGAGAAAAGAATCCGTCGTAAAAGATATCCTTGACGAATTACGAAAAGAATTCGGACAATACGAAAAAAATGAACCAATCGCTTGGTCTGTCGATATCGCCGTCATACCGCCAGATTCAATGCCAAAACAACTATACGAACAACAAACCATTCTCGGAGATTTCTTACGCGAAATTAAACACCAACAAGATGAACTAGACCAAATCATAGACCTAAGAAAATTCATACCAACTAAATTAAAAGAAAATAATCAAGACGAAAAACTAAACAACTACGACAAAATCCTACTAGCAAACCAAATTATCGACCCAAACACAAACGAAATAAAACTCACTCAAACAAATGAACAAATCGAATTAAAACAAGAAATCCTAAAAAAAGCCGCAACAATCGCAACAGAATTACTAAATAACGAAAACCCTACACAATTTACAATAAATCTCAATAATGATGAAAAAGAAATTTTATAGCTATCTTTAGAAGATAATAAGAACGTTATATACATAACTCATGTTACGCACTTGCTACCCCAGATCAGGTAGGCGACCGCCAACTCAGGTAGGCGACCTTTCGCCGAAAGGTCGCGTCGGCGTTAGCCGACGGTAAATCTGAAGGGAACTTCTAAAAACTAATAGTAGAAGGAACGCGGGCGTCCCGCCTGCATGACAAACGCCTAAATATGCGGTCGAGACGACCGCGATCCTAATAAAAATAATTTGTAACCGTTCACGGAATTTTTTATTT
>JAITAZ010000641.1 GCA_031283825.1 Planctomycetaceae bacterium
TACTGAGGTTGTTTTGTTAAGAAAATTAGGTAAAAATGAGGTTGTCAAAAATAAACCTCAAATCGTTACAAAATATTCCGCTGATATATTAGAAATAAAATCCTATAAATCATAGTTCAGACAATTACGACGTTAATCAACTTTATCGTCGGCTACCGCCGACGCGACCTTTCGGCGAAAGGTCGCCTACCAGATCTGGGGTTATACTATCTATTCAGATCTGGGGTTGCTATCTATTGAATAGTTGATTATACCTCTTCAACGACTTCGTAAATTCCTTGTTGTTCTAAGAATAACGCTTTTTTTTGAGCTAATTCCTTTAACGATTGTAAAACTTTATATTGAGACGAGTCTAAATCGTTGGGATCAATTTTCGACAATGTTTTTTTCGCCGAATGAGGCTTGTCTATCTCAATAAAAATACGAGCAAGATTCAAACGAATCGGTAATGACTTTGACGTAAATCGACTCAAATACTCGCGTATCATTACAATCGCCTCCGACCAAAGTTTACCCTTGATCAATATTTGAATCAAAGATAATAAATCCGATTCAGGAATTACCGCATTAGGAAATTCTTTAATCATCTTTTGCACAATCACAAAAGCCGGAATTGGATTATTATCGTTTATCGCTATTCGGATTTCTTCCAATAATAAATTTTGACGCTTTTTACTTTGCTCAATCTTTTTCTGTTTCGCTTTAGGCGTATTCGCGTCGTGCTTTATTCTTTCAATCTCTGTCATTTCATGTCGTCCGCTCCAAATCGAAAAAATATCCCAATTTTCACAATCGACTTGACCCGATTTCAATAGCCAAATTCCAACAATAAATCCCGTAACCGCACCAACAACATGAAGAAACTCGCTCGATAATCGTCCGCCATTCAATACCAAAAAAATTATCTGCATTACCAAAAAAATACAAACAAGTATCTTGATACGAACCTCAAAAAAAATCGGAGTAATCCTTATAAATAATACGCACTCCATAGAATTTTCCGGCGCCCAGATTATACACATCGCCATCATCCCGAAAACAATCGCCGACGCCCCAAGACAAATACCCTCGTCTCCGCCCAGCATTAGAATTTGAACAATCGCTCCATAAATCGTTCCAATACCAAGATAAACCCCCAACGTTTTAAACAACCCCAACTTGCCCTCAACCACCAATCCAAACGCCCAAAACGAAATCATATTGCCAACCAAATGAAAAATATCAGCATGAAGAAAATTACACGTCAACCACTGAATAGGATTCAAACCATCGCCAACCTTAAGCGCAAAAAAAGTAACTACAAACTCCGGATCGGCAAGCTCGCAAAAAAACGCAAAAAAATTCACCGCTATCATCAATATCGTAACTATCGGTCGATAATAAAGCGGAGCATCCGTATTATAAGGAAAAAACATAGCTATCGAAAAAAAAGTTATTAGAGTTATAATCAACCAATCATTCGCGTCAACGTTATTCGCTTTGCCCAAAATTAAAGACGTAAATAATTCTCGAAATTATACAATACAAATTACAATTTGCAAATTTATCTAAATCATTTACGATTTAATCGCGTAAAATTTTTATTCCTCTTGCAATAATATTGTCAGATGATATGATTCCTACAATCACTTTTTCGCGAGCCGCGATAACTCGCAAAAATTCAACTACAACGTAACGCCAATAACGCCGAGTTATTTATCGTAACGTTAATTACTCACCCTTAACGCAAGAAGAAAATGACTGCCACTCTCGAACAATACGATTCGTATATTGAACTTTATCGTAACGGTAATGTTGACGAAGCAATCGCCGGTTTAAATAAATTAAAAGAATCAGAACCCGAATTCGCCCTGACCTACAACGCTCTCGCGGCTTTCGCAAAGAAAAACGGAAACCTCGAAGAAGCTATTAAATACGCCGAAGAATACTGCAAACTCACCCCAAATGACGCTTTCGGATATACAATTCTTAGCGCATATTATGTCGAAGCAGGCAACAGAAAAATGGCAGAAGAAGCTATCGCGCAAAGCCTCGCTATAAGAATCAAACAACAATCGTAAAATGAAATACAAAATTCTCATCGCAGACGATAATATCGTCAACGTCGAACTACTCGACGCATACCTCGCTAGCGCAAATTACAAAAATTTCGATTACGAAATCTTTACAGCTTTCGACGGCGCAGAAACACTAGAAAAAGCGCTAGAAATAAAACCAGACCTAATTCTACTAGATATTATGATGCCAAAAATGAGCGGGTTTGAAGTTTGCGAAAAACTCAGAACAAACCCAAAAACAAAAGGAATTATGATACTAATGGTAACGGCTCTAAGCGAATTAGGAGATATAGAACGCGCCGTAGCCGCAGGTTGCGACGATTACCTAAGTAAGCCCGTCAATAAATTCGAACTAATAAAACGAGTAGAAAATATGCTCAAACTACGCGCCGTTACAAACGAACTCGAAAGATTAAAACAATACATCAACGAAATGGAAAAATAATAACGTAATTATTCAATAGAATATTCGTTTTATGTTACCGTTCACAGTTTTAAAATTTGGAATTAAAATATTTTTGTAATTGTTCACGTGAAAAAAGTATTTTCCTTCGCCCAGTAAGGTAGAATGTGTAAAATTGATCCCACAATTTTTTGTAAAGCCATCCAATTAAAAAATGGTAATATATCAGCGGAATTTTTTGTAACGATATTTCCTCGAATTATGCTTTCCTAATTTTCTGCAATTTTTCTGTGTTTTCTGCGTTAAAATTTTTTATCAAATTTAAACGCAGAATACGCAGAATATCGCAGAAATAAGTCGTTATAAATATTCCGCTGAAATATTACAAAAACTGTAACATGCTTTTTGTTCGCTGATTATGCAAATGATATTTTACAAAATTTTAAAACGTCAAATTGAACAGGCAATATTGTATTGTTATCGTGAACGGTTACAAAACGCTAATACAACTTGCGAACAAAAGGTCTAATATGGATTACGAAAATCTAATGCTTGGCTATCAATTCGGAAGTCAAGTTACATTTTCCGAGCCGCAACGGACTCCGCTTGGCACGACCGGTAATTTGTTAGGACGCACAATCGGCAGCAGTCTTGAATTTATGGAACATCGCGACTACGCCGTCGGAGACGATTTACGCCGAATCGATTGGAATAGCTACGCGAGAAACGATAGACTCGCAGTGAAACTTTTTCGCGAAGAAGTTAATCCTCATATTGATCTTTTGCTCGACGTTTCTAAGTCGATGAGTTTAAACAAGACAAAGAAATCTGCCGCAACATTTGCACTTGCCGGTTTTTTTGCATCTGCCGCCGCTGAATCAAAATTTTCATTTAGAATTTTCGTTACGGATAATGGTTGCCGTACATTGGAGAGGTCTCATTTATCTCCTTTTGAGTGGGATAAATTTGAGTTAGAATCGCTAACATCGCCCGCTGATGCAATTCAACAAATGCCCCCGAATTGGCGTCCGCATGGAATACGAATAGTTGTTAGCGATTTATTATTTCCTGCGGATCCGATAAATTTTGTTTCTCAAGTTGTCGGCGATTCTGCCGTAACAATTTTTGTGCAATTACTCGCCGAATCCGACGCCGAACCGCCGCAACACGGAAATCTAAGATTAGTTGACAGCGAAACCGCCGAACAACTAGAACTATATATCGACAGCATAAGTCGAGAAAGATATAAAAGAAATCTAGCAAGACATCTAGAAAATTATAATCTAGCAACAAGAAAATTCGGCGCGTTAATGACAACTATCATCGCCGAAAACTTTCTACAAAACGGAAGAATTGACAACCTAATGCAAATGGAAATTATCAAACACTCCAAAAACGCATAATAATAAAAAGAAATTTATCTGTAAAAATTTATGATAGCCCCGCTGAGCCGAGATGTGCATTACCGACAGCGTAGCGAAAAGTAACCGCCGGTAAAATATCATAAGAACCTAAAGTCCCGCAGGGACGGCATTATGAATTATCGTTACAATAAAATTATGTAACCGTTCACGCACAA
>JAITAZ010000649.1 GCA_031283825.1 Planctomycetaceae bacterium
ACCTAAATAAATAATACAATTTTATAAATATTAAAATCGCCATTTGCATTTTCCGCGATTATCCGTCCTATCGGCTATTATCCGCGTTTAAAAAATCCCCCTATTATCCGCGTTTAAAAACGTGAACGGTTACAAATTTTACATAATAGTCTCTATCAACTCTCTGGAGTTTTTTTTGTTCATCTGATAAACTAGAATCTTTATTTTTCGTATTTTGTGAGTTGGATTTTTTTGAAATACAAATCATACAAAATAATTTATAAAATTAAAATTTCGACATAATATCTCGGAAAAATTTTTGTTTGTTTCGTAGTCTCAAAAATTCCTACAACTATTTCAGCGTTTAACAATAATTCCGAATTTCAAATTTCAAATTCAGAATTTACAACTTATAACCCCCAACCAATAAAAATTCCAATGACATTTTCGTATGAAAAATTAACCGCTAAATCACAAGAAGCTATCGCCTCAGCTAACGAAACGGCTATAAAATCAGCTAATACCGAACTAAAACCCATTCACTTGCTACACTCTCTGCTCAAAGAACACGACGGGAACGTCAGACCAATTCTCAAAGCAACAGGATGCAACCTCGAACAATTTGAAAAAATGGTCGAAGCCGAAGTCCGACAATTGCCTAAAATTACCGGAAATTCATCCCTCAACGCAAGCGTCGAATTTCAACGAGTCCTATTCTCCGCCAACGACGAATCTGAAAAAATGAAAGATGATTTTATCTCCACTGAACATTTACTCCTCGCACTAGAAAACATACCGTCAAAAGCAAAAAAAATATTCGAATTAAACGACGTCTCCCGCGAAAATTTACTTCGCGGAATCATGTCTATTCGCGGCAACTCTCGTGTCGCCGACTCTGAACCTGAGTCTAAACTTCAAGCACTCTCGCGATACGGAATCGATCTCGTTGACCGCGCACGACGCGGCAAACTCGACCCCGTAATCGGTCGCGATTCTGAAATCCGCCGCGTTATTCAAGTGCTTTCACGACGCACAAAAAATAATCCAGTCCTAATCGGCGAACCCGGAGTCGGAAAAACCGCTATCGCCGAAGGTCTAGCATTGCGGATCGTCGATGGAGACGTCCCTGAATCGCTTAAAAATAAACGCGTCGTCGGACTCGACTTAGGCGCACTCGTTGCCGGCACAAAATTTCGCGGCGAATTTGAAGATCGATTAAAAGCAATCTTACGCGAAGTCGATTCCGCAGCAGGACAAATAATTCTTTTCATCGACGAATTACATACTCTTGTCGGCGCAGGTCGCGCAGAAGGAGGAAGCGATGCGGCAAATATATTAAAACCAGCACTCGCTCGCGGAGAATTACGTTGCATCGGCGCAACTACTCTCGACGAATATCGAAAGTACATCGAAAAAGACGCCGCACTAGAACGACGCTTTCAACCAATCTACGTAGGCGAACCCGACGTAAATGATTCAATCGCAATCCTACGAGGATTAAAACCACGCTACGAAACTCATCACAAAGGCGTGAAAATTACAGATTCCGCCCTAGTCGCCGCTGTGGAGATGTCGCATCGTTACATAGCAGATAGATTTCTGCCAGACAAAGCAATCGACCTGATGGACGAAGCAATGTCAAAATTAGCAATGGAACTCGAAAGCGTGCCAACAGAAATCGATAAAATTCAGCGTCGATTGTTGCAGCTTGAGCTGGCGGCGCGTCAGCTCGCGGACGAAAACGAACCGCACGCCCGCGAAAGATTACGCGAAATCGAAAAAGATATTATTCAAGCAAGAGACGAATTAAACGAACTACGAAACCAATGGGAAAAAGAAAAAAACGGCGCACTCGACATTCATCAATTAAGAAATCAACTCGCCGAAATTGAGTTGACTTATAAAAATCTAGAAACAAAAATTCACGCCGAACAATCGCAGGCAAAAATCGTCGATGAATCCGAATACCAAAAATTGTACGAACTTGACCTAAAACGCAAAAGTTTAGCGGCGTCAATTGCGTCGGCAGAAAATACATCTTCACGCGGAACGGATAAGTCTCAATCGGACGACGGCGGCGATAAAAATATTTCGCTCGATAAAAATATTACAGATAAAAATACAGATAAAAATTCAGACAACGCATTAGTTAAAAACGCCGGCGGAATTTTCGTTACGAAAAAGTTATTGCGTCAGGTCGTAGGCGTTGACGAGATTGCAGAAGTAGTAAGTCTATGGACAGGGATTCCGACAAGCCGAATGATAGAAACAGAACGCGCGAAGTTGCTAATGCTTGAGGAACGATTACATGTTCGAGTCGTGGGTCAAGACGAGGCGGTTGACGCAGTATCGAATGCGGTTCGACGGAGTCGTAGCGGTTTGCAAGACCCGAATCGTCCAATTGGTTCGTTCTTATTTTTAGGACCTACCGGAGTTGGTAAAACTGAATTATGCAAGGCATTAGCAGAAGCAATGTTTGACAACGATAATGCAATGATACGAATAGATATGAGCGAGTTTATGGAAAAACATTCAGTAAGTAGATTGATCGGCGCGCCGCCCGGATACGTTGGATATGACGAAGGAGGAATGTTGACGGAAGCGGTTCGACGACGACCTTACAGCGTGATTTTATTCGACGAAATGGAAAAAGCTCATCGAGACGTTTTTAATATTTTGCTTCAGGTTTTAGACGATGGACGTTTGACGGATAATCAGGGTCGGACGGTCGATTTTAAGAATACGATTATCGTGATGACGTCAAACGTAGGCAGTCAAACGATACAGGAAATTACAAAAGAACGCGGCACGGAGTCGGAGATTCAGAACGCGGTCAAAGAGTTGTTAGGCGTTCATTTCTTGCCGGAGTTTCTTAATCGAATAGATGAGACAATAATATTTCATCCTCTTAATCGCGATCAAATTGCCAAGATAGTTGAGTTACAGTTAAAACGATTAGAATTACAATTGGCAAAAAGAGGAATATCTATTATCGTTACAAAAAATGCGGTAGAGGAAATTGTCAATCGCGGTTATGACCCAGTTTTCGGCGCAAGACCTCTAAAGCGAGTCATTCAGCAACAGATACAGAATCCGTTAGCCGTAAAACTATTGAGAAAAGACACCGACACCCAAACAAACATAAAAATCGACTTCAAGAACAACGACTTCAATTTCGATACAAACGATTAAAAATTTTGAGAAAATAATAACCGTTCACGGAATTTTTTTATCGAAAAAATTAAAACGTGAATAGTTACAAATTAATAATCGTAGAGACGCAATGCCTTGCGTCTCTATTGTTGGTTTAACTTACATTCGATCAAAAGATCACCGATAGAGACTTATATTCGTTACAAATACCGCCTATCTGATCTATTACCGCTTACTGACGGACAACTACTGCGTAACATGAGTTATAAATTTTCATTAATATCGTCGTTGTTTTGTTCGTTTGTTTGGTGTGATTCGGCGTGTAGTTGTTTGGCGATTAGTTCTTTTGAAACGAATATCCATTGTAATAATAAATCTCCTAGCGGTGCTAAAAAACTTCCTGCAACGCCGCAACAGAATAGTATCATTATCCAACGAAATAAGGTCAAACAATTTCTTATCAAAATCGACCAGTTGTTAAGCTCTAACGCACTCGCGAAAACTTGAGACGTATATCCCAAAATCAACATATCCGACGCCAAAAGAAAAAAACCGCAAAATATCCCGCACCAAAAACCGGCGCATTGAAGACATTGAAGCATCTTATGCAAAAATCCTACAATCGAAAATCTATGCGGTAAATCGTTCTCTTCGCGATTTCTCTCAATGCTTTCAACGCTGCGAGCTAACTTTGCACGAAACGACTCGAAGATTGATCCTTGCACTAGAATTAATGTCATTCCAGTTACGGCAAAGCAAAACAAAATAAATTCCGACAAAATAAACATCGAAAACTCCTTTTAATCTGGTTTATATTTTAACTTTGGCAATAGCCGCCGGTTTTTGGTTGTGGTTTTTTTAGGGTTTGGTTCGTGTTGTCTGAATTAACGGAAAGCGGCGGTTCGCGATAATGTTGATGACGTTGTTTTGGCGGCAGTTGGCGACGTTGATACTACGGCGCGACCGTTGTTGTTTGACCAATGCGGGTCGTTTACTCCGAGTTGTTTTCCGCAAAGTGGACAAATTCCTGAAGCCGACGCCGACGTTTGCGAATACGTTGAACGGCTCGCTTTAGAAGCTCCGCCTGAACGGCAACTTTCGCAAACATAACTATCTCCGCTTGCCGACCTGCCCGAAGTTGTTGCATAACTTTGACCTATATTCGCAACCGTCGAACTAGTACGTCCGCAAGACGGACAATAATAATTTCCGCCGGCTCCGGCAGTATAACCATTCAAAGATAATATTGACATTTTTAATTCCTCCTTGAATACTTGAATATTTCGATTTTCTTAATTCTTCGATTTTGCAATCAACAGAACTTCTAAACAAACTAAACTGTCATCCGTTAAATTTAACATTCTTGCGAATTGATAGGCGTCATGCCAATCGTACAGTCCGCACGACATGATTTTCCGCTATTAACGGCACGATTGTAATCATTATCGTAGAGTTATAATCGATATAAATATTGAAATCAGACAATTACCACTTATACCGATTATTATGATTATGACGCCAATATCGAAAGAAACGCCGGTATGCAGAATTTAGAATTATTGTAATTTAACAACATGATTGTCTTTACTCGGCAAACTAGACAACATTTCGATTGCTTTATTATATTTGTTTCCGATTGCGTTGAAATGAAATAGTCTTGATTCTTCTCCGGTGATTTCTATTTGGATTTGTAATTTTTCATTTGGTAGAATTTGAGGGAATTTATCGCCCCATTCGATAAAAGTTATTCCGTTGCGTTCAAAGTAGTCGTCGGGGTCGAGTTGTTTGAATTCATTTTCGTTGGAGAGTCGATAAAGGTCGAAATGATAAATTAAACGACTACCTTCATATTCGTGTAGAAGTACAAATGTCGGACTTGTAACAATGTCATTCTCTACATCTAAATATCTAGCAACGCACTGAACCAATCGAGTCTTACCGACGCCAAGCGTCCCTTCCAAAGACACAATTGAATTATCCGGCAAAGACTCCGCCAACGCCCGACCAATAGAATCAGTCCCGTCAATTCCAAAAACTTTAAGCAATAATTCACGCATAAAAAATTAGTAACTTGCTACCCCAGATC
>JAITAZ010000665.1 GCA_031283825.1 Planctomycetaceae bacterium
CAATCTACAAAAATTATCTAGGAGAACCAAACGGCGAACTCGCTCACGAACTATTACACACACACTACGGAGACCGAAGCAAAAACCTAACAGCTAAAATTAAAAAAACAAAATAATAACTCATGTTAAACGCTTGCTGCTCCAGACAGGTAGGCAATCGCCTACCTGTCTGGAGCAGCAAGTGCGTAACATGAGTAAATAATTACAAAAAAATAATTCCGAATTTCCAAAATATTGAGGTAAAAAATGTCCAAAGGCGTTTTAGTAAATTTGACGAAGTGCATAGGTTGCGGCGGTTGTACGGTTGCTTGCAAGATGTACAACGGTAATAAATGGATCGACGACAGAGCGCCGTCGAGCGGCGAGAACGCTCAACTTGCGGATGAGAACTGGACAGTTATAAAGAAGTTCAATTTGTGCAAAGACGACCAGAATCAGATTTGGCGATTTGTTAAACGTCAATGTTTTCATTGCGTATCTCCGTCGTGCGAGTCGGCGTGTTTTGCGAGGGCGATTCAAAAGAAAGGCGAAGGGGCGACGGTTTATTTTCCTGATAATTGCGTCGGGTGTAGATATTGTATGTTAGCTTGTCCGTTTAAGATTCCGAAATTTGAGTGGGACAAGGCGATGCCGAAAATTACAAAATGCGTGATGTGCTACGGACGATTAAAAGATGGCAAGTCTCCGGCGTGCGTTTCGGTTTGTCCTGAAGGCGTGATGAAATTCGGAGAGAGGGACGAATTGTTAAAAGAGGCGAAAGAAATTATTGCAAGCGATTCAAGATACGTTAAGTACATTTACGGCGAGAAAGAAGCCGGAGGAACAAATTGGATGTATATTTCGGACGTACCGTTTGAAAAGATCGGTTTTAACATGAATGTAGTCAAAAAGCCTTTACCTGAATATACTTCGCTTTACATGAAATGTACGCCGATATTTGGAGCAATTTGGGTTGTCGTTTTGACTTTATTATATTTTATAACGAAACGCCGAAACGTAATCAAAAACGATTCTACAGAATTATTGTACGAAAATTCAACCGGCGGAAAAATTGATAATAATTCTACAGATGAAAATTCAAAAGATAAAAATTCAACAAACAAAAAAAACAATTGAGGAGAACAAAGGAATGCAAAGGGAAATAGATAATTTTTCTTTTACATTTAGGATAACGTTTATTCGCGTGATATTATTACTGTTATCGTTTGGCGCGATTGGGGTGATGTTAATCCGATTTATATTTGGTCTTAGCGCGGTAACGAATTTGAATGACGACTGGCCTTGGGGTTTATGGATAGGCTTTGACGTGTTGTGCGGAGTTGCGTTGGCGGGCGGCGGATATGGGACGGCGTTATTGGTTCATGTGTTGCGGATTGACCGGTTGCGACCGGTTGCGCGAGGGGCGATGTTGACGTCGTTGATTGGGTATTTGTTGGTGATGACGGGATTATTTTTAGACATCGGCAGGTGGTGGAATTTCTGGAGACCGTTTATTTCGTGGGGGCATGATTCGGTGTTATTTGAGGTATTTTGGTGTATTTCGGCATATACGGTAATTCAGATGTTAGAGTTTTGCGAGATATTGACAGAGCGGATTTTTCGTTGGTTGCATAGATTTTTTGTAACGATATTTCCGGTATTGATTGTGGTTGGCATTGCGATACCGATGATGCATCAGGCGTCGTTGGGCGGGTTATATTTATTGATGGAGGGCAGGTTGCATCCGTTGTGGTATAGTCCGATAATTTTTGTATTTTTCTTATTGTCGTCATTTTTTGTGGGACCGGCGATGGTGATGTTGGAGTCTGCGATTGGCGGAGCGGCGTTGAATCACAAGACGCCGATTGAGGCTTTGAGATGTCTAGCGAGAATTGGCGGAGTTGCGATGATAATTTATCTAGTATTGAGGATAGCTGATTTAATCGTGAGAAATGATATAGCATTTGCTTTTAGCGGCGAGTATGAGAGTATAGCGTTTGGATTGGAGATTGTAATTGGACTTATTATACCGATAGCGATTATATTTTCTCCGTTATCGAGTAATCGTTTTTGGTTAATTGCGTATGGAGCGTGCGCGAGTTTTGGGGTATTTCTAAATCGGTTGAATGTGGTTGTAATTGGAATGACACGAGAAATGGGAAGTTTCTATTACCCGACAATTTATGAAATTCTAGTAAGCGTAGGTTTAGTATCTATTGGAATTTTGATTTATTTATTCATCTGTGAAAATTTCAAAATCGTGGAGGAATAAACAATAGAAATTTTTGATTTGAATCAAAACATAATTTAAATTAATATCTCATGTTACGCACTTGCTGCGAGTTTTATTTTTTGGGGGACTTAGGGGACGCTGGGGACATTGGGGACAAAGGGGACGCACTAATTTAAAAGCCATGATTAACGACTCAATAGAAGACAACAGCCTTTTTAAAAGAGAGAGATTTTTTTCAGTTTTATCCCATCGAGTCATTAATCCCAGATTTCAAACAAGAATGTCCCCAGTGTCCCCCAAGTCCCCTTTGTCCCCAGCGTCCCCCCAAAAAATTATCTGTGTTGTCTATGGTTTAAAATAAATTTTTAATTTTTCGAGATTCCATTCTGTTTTAAATTTCGGCATTACTATCGTATCGAAAAACGGTTGTTGGGATACTTCTATGTTCGGCGATATTGAAAAAAGGCGCCCACTTGTTTATTGCTATGTCTATTTCCTCTAACGTCATCGAAGACGCCCAAAGCACTTTGATTGCATTGCTGCAAAAACCGTTTTCGATGTCGGCAATTGCGGGCAACGTGGCAAGGATCGTTCCATGATAACACAATTTTCGTAACGTTAAATACGCAACTAAAAATGACGCCTGCCGACTCGGATGAAATCTTATAAACGTCTCATAAGCGCATCCCTTTTGTTTAAGCGAACCAAGAAGCTGCAACTCAACAATCGGAACAAGAGAAAACGACGTTCCTAAAATTTTGTCCGGATCAATAATCGGTTCATCTCCGGTTATTGATCGCATTACCTGATCAATTCTGTTTAACAATCCAACGTTTGCCTCGAATATTTTTTGCGGCAACGCATTAGTTGCGTTGATCAATTCAGCGACTCCGTCGAGCATTAGGTCCATTAGCTCTTGGGTCATTTCGATATTATCTTTTCGCAAGTGATCCAGCAGCGTTTCGAGTTCGTGTGCAAGTCCTGCTGACGTTGTAACTCCTAGCATTGTGAAATTACCTTTTGCGGCGTGAAGTCGTCTGAAAGCGTCTTTCATAATTTCGGGATCGTTATTATTTTCGAGCGAGAGTAAAGCGTCTTGAAGTTCTAATAATCCGCGAGAAAGTTCTGTCAGCAAATCTGATATATCCGTATCTGTCAAATCTTTTTGACTTGATTCCTCAATTCTATTTGCAATCCGATCTCTTTGAACCGACAATTTCGCCTTTGCGATAAGTTCCTCTTGCGAGTGGAACATTGCGGCGGATTCCGGTATTGAATCGTCTTGAATTTTATCGTTGTTTGCGTCTCTTTGGTGAGCGAAATCGGCGGCGTTTGCGTGTCCTTCGTCGGGTTTGAGCGGTTCGCCGGTTGCCATCGAAACGACCATATCGACGTCAACTGTTATGCCGACTCGACCGCCGCTGATAATACACGTTCCAGCAATTCCTGAAACGTCGCGGTTGAACATATCCGTTGCAAGCGGAACATTGACCAACTTCGACGGCGCAAGAAACTCTGTTACAATACACGCGATTTTATCTTTGCGTCCTTCGATTATTACAACCGGAATGATTTCAGGATTGTCGATTTGCGTTGGCTCGCTGCCAAGCAATTCAGACAAATCGAATAACGCCAACGGCTCGCCAAGATATTTTATAAACCGCTCGCGATCCATCGACGCTTGAATCTGCGACGGTTTAATTCCTTGCAAGCTAATGACTTTATCAATTGACAAAGCGTAAAGCGTTTTAGAGCATCGTACAATTAGCGCGTCGATAATGTTGACTGCTTTTAATTTCGGGATATGCAATTTGAAAGTGCAGCCATCGCCGAGACGATTTTCGAGTTCGACAGTTCCGCTAAATTCTTGAACCATCGCGTTGACCAAGTCGAGACCGACTCCGCGACCGGACGTGTTGGTTGCTTTTTCTTTGGTGGAGAATCCCGATTGGCAAAGAATCGCGAGCAGATTTGATTGTTGGTCGGACGATTTAAGCAAGCCGAGTTTTCGGGCGCGTTCAAAAATTTTTGGTTCATCGATTCCTCGTCCGTCGTCGGAGATGACTATTTCGGTTTCGTGTTCGTGTTCGACGGCTTTGAGCAGGATGATTCCTTTATCTTTTTTGTTTGCGTGAATCCTTTCGAGTGGAGTTTCTAATCCGTGATCGGCGGCGTTTCGGAGCATGTGCAGAAGCGGTTCGACTAATCGTTCCGCAAGTGCTTTATCGACGAGAACTTTTTCGCCTTCTAATTTGAGTTCGATATCTTTTTTGAGATTTCGCGCGAGGTCTCGAACTGGTCTTCGGAAGAGTTTAAATGTTTCGCCGATTTCGACCATTCGGATAGCCATAACGAGATCGTGTAGGTCTTGCGAGATTCGCGCGGAGGCTTCGTCGGCGGATTTTATTATTTGCAATTCGATTTCGCTCATCGGGCGATTATGCGTAACAGCGTCGGTCATATCGCGTTGTAATTCGTGTAGAGTCGAGCTGGTGATAATTACTTCGCCAGCAAGATTAAGAAGTTTATCAAGATGCTCAAGTCGAACTAACATACGATCTACGCCATGTTGATGAATCGCAGTCGATGGTTGAGAGTCGGTAGAAGATTCGGTAATTATTGTAGCGTTAGTAATGTTGGATACTTCATCTGTCATAATTAAATTAAAGCATGGCGTAATTCCATGCGCTCAATTTTAAAATCAAAATAAAAATTATAGGCGTAAATATTAATGAATTAGTTACAAAAAATAAGTTTTGAAAAAATACCAAAAACTTAATCTTGGGCGAAAGTATAACAAAGATCAGATTAAATAACAGACGGGGAATATTGATAATCGCGTAATATCTTAGCGGAATTTTGTTTTGTCATTTGAGTCTTTAATCCCAATTTGAAGCCAGTCTGTCCCCTGAAAATAATATAAGCGATTGAAAAAAACTAATGATATTTTGTAACCGTTCACGGTTTTTAAAAAACCATATTATTTTTTGGGGGGACATTGGAGACAAAGGGGACTTAGGGGACACTGGGGACACGCTAATTTAAAAACCATGATTAACGACTCAACAGAAAACAACAGCTTTTAACAAAGAGAAATTTTTTCTTTAAATTTTGTCCCCCGCCGAGTCATCAATCCCAGATATCAAATAAGAACGTCCCCAGCGTCCCCAATGTCCCCTAAGTCCCCCCAAAAAATTATCGTAACCATTCACGTTTTTAAAAAAACCGTGAACGGTTACAATAAATTTTACATGAGGTTTTTAGAAGTTCCCTATTGTAACTATTCCGTAGTCGTTTATCGATCAGGTTGCCTACCTGATCTAACGTAACAATTCAGTTGCGGTTTTTTTAGTTTTGTCTTCTTTAAAAAATATGTCTTTTTGAAAGCTAATTTCCCCTGCTTGTTAAACTGTCGTTTGGGTGTACAA
>JAITAZ010000037.1 GCA_031283825.1 Planctomycetaceae bacterium
AATCAAACATAATTTAAATTTATTAAAGTAAAAAAATTATGGATTTAAATCAAAATTTAATTTAATTTTTAAAAAATATTCTCTCTGTGAACTCTGTGTTCTCTGTGGTTAATAAAAAAACGAATTTTTAAAAATTCCCATAATTCCGAATCCGAATTTAAAAACCGTGAACGGTTACAAAATAATATTTCAACTGAATATTTCGTAAGTTTGCATTGCCGACAACGACAACAGCTCTTACGACAAACAATATAATAGGCTAAAAAATGATAGATAAAAATGATCCTAAATTAACGGCTTTCGCACTAGACGAATTGACAGACGACGAATTTTTAGAAATAGAATCAGAAGTCAACTCAAACGCGGAATTAAAAGCCGAAGTTGAAGCAATCCGAAAAATCGCCAAAGACGTCTGCGAAATTCTGTCAATAGAACAAGACGACGATATCATTGCAGATACGCCGCGTGAAATCGACTCTCCAACTCAATCAAAATTAGCGTTGTCGTCAACATTAGCGTCAATGTCAACAAAACGAATTGGCGGTCGGCGTTATCGTATTATTGGTATTTTGTCGGCGTTGGTTGTCGTTTGCATAATTATTGTAACGATAATAAATCAAGGTAACGGTATAAATAAAATCGCCCAAAATCAAAATAAGGAAACAATCGCGCCGCCCCAATTTGATGATTCTATATCTGCGCCTGCTTTCGATAAATTAAATAATTCTAATGAAGAAATTCTTGAAAAAATACCGTCGCTAAACGAAAACCTTGAACTGCACCAAAACAAAAAAATTGAATTCGATAGCAGCAAAGATAAGGACTTTTCAATAGATAACAAATACAACAAATCAATCTTGCTCGACGAAGAGAAAAAAACCAAAAGATCAGTTTTAAATACTCCAAACTTCGCCGACACGTTGAATCGTACACGTAATTATTATAACGATCAAAATCCGCATTCTAACGCTACTCCAATTTTGATAAAACCAGATCAATATAACAATCCGAAAAATTCTTTAGAAAATCTTGATCAAAACAATAAATATATTAGTCAAAATCCTGTTTCATTGCCGATGGAGTCAAATTCAGCGAAAATACAATCATCGTCCCAAGACCGACCTAGCAATAATCTTTCATCGCCCTTGCCGCGCAATGATTTTGCCGTAACCGCAAAAAATTTGAATAGGACATTATCGTCGTATGATATTATGCGTCAATCGATAAACGACGGCAAATTACCGCCCGCAAATGAAATTAAAATTGACGATTACGTTAATAATTTTCGTTACAATTATTCAGATGCGGAACAAGACCGGCAGTTTGCCGTTCAAACAGATATTATTCAATGTCCTTGGAATAAAAAAAATCTGCTTGCAAGAGTCGGAATAAAAAAATTAACGAACAAAACGACAAATAATGAAATCGTCAAAAACAATGTATCTGACAAATCCGATTCCTCGTTATACGACGCCAGCGGAGAAATAAATGACAAGATAAAAATCGCAATCAAATTCGACAAAAATAAAATTCGCGATTACTCGCCGATAAACGATCTCTCGACAAAACCGGATATCGACAAAGAAAACGAAAACAATAGCGGCAGAAGACAGATTGAAATTCGCAACCTTGAAAAAACAATTAACGTCAAAGACGAAATTACGTTGTTATACGAAATAACTCCGGCAGATCAAATTGATTCCAAACTTGGAGAAACAATGAGAGCAGATTCAACTCTACGTTCAGCAGAAATTAAAAGCAATTTAGACGTGAATAACTCAATGGAAATGAAAAAAGAAGCAACAAAAGAAAAGTCTCAACAAAATCGTTTTAACGCCGATGATTACTTTTCAATCGAAATTCAAGATAAAGAAAAATCGCTAAGCGGTTCGGAATCCAAAATTATTGTGCGTTATAGCGGATATAAACAGAAAAAATTCAGCAAACTCATCGACGAAACAATAACCGGCGAAACAGAATTCGCGGCTGCCGTTGTTTTGTATGGATTATTGTTACAAAAAAACAAAAAAGTTGAAAATTGCGATTGGAACACGGTAAAAACTCTAGCGACTCCAAATATCAAAAACGACGAACAACGTAAAGAGTTTTTAAAACTAATCGAAAAAGCGTCGAGTTTTAATAAATGATTGGGTAATTATTTACTCATGTTACGCGATTGCAACCGCCTACCAGATCGACCTGATCGGTTGATCAATAAACGCCTATGGAATAATTAAAAGGTATATCGTATAGTGAAATCGTATCTTATTGGCGTTCCTGCGGTCATTGGTGAAATTGTTTTTGTTATTGGGTTGTATTGTTGCCAGTGTGTTCTCCAAAAATCTATTTCAAAACCTGTCATTAGCGAATCGCTCCAGTTATGTAATATGTTGACAAAAAAACAATGACTATAATTTCTTGCCCGATTACTATTTGAATTTCCTGAAACGACGTCTTTATTGAAAGGGTCGTCGATCATGTAGCAGAAATTTAATTGTGTTTTCTTTGTTGTTTGTAAAGTGAACGCCATCCATCCGCCTTGTGCTTTAATTGTTTTTTGTCTTGCGATATCTACGCCTTGTAAGATTCCGCCTTCGATTGTTGCGAGATTTTCTCCAAGAAAATATTCCATTTGAAAACCTAGTTTTTTTGTTATTGGCAAATCTAAATCGACATTAAACGACCATGTTTTAAGGTTCTTTTTATCTATTCCAAACGAGAATCTCTGTTCGCCGAAATGAGACGAAACGCCTAAAATAATCGGCTTGTCATGAGAGAAACATCCCTTTCCGAAAGAATACGCCATACGACCTTGAATAATAGGATAACTTGACGCCGCCGCCGAAACTATGCTGTCATCGCGAAATACGTTGTCTGTAATTCCGAATTGGATTAACAAATTATCCGGCGACGTGTAAAAATCAAATTGCCGATCAACTCGCAACATTGCCCGTCTATATCCGACATTGCCGACGCACGCGCCAGCGGTGTAATTTAATGTCTTTGGATAAAGCGGAGAGATAATTTCCCAATCTTGACCTGCTAACAATTTCGTTTTACCGTCTGAAATTGAAAAATACGCCTTTCGAAGTAGCAATCCTCCGCGATTACGGCTCTGATATGCGCCTTGAAAATCAAATTCAATTGCGCCTTCTGATTTTGAACCGTTCCAACCGTTGATTCCTCCGCCGTCTAATTTGAATCCGATTCGTGTTGATTTTGGGTCAACGTTGTATCCGGCGTCGTTATCTATATCGGGAGAATTCGCGTAAACTGCGTAATCGCCGGTTGTGGTTCGATGTGTCTCGTAGGACGCGCTCAAATTGATATAACCATACGGCGTAATTTTGATTTTTCCGTTACGAAAAATCGAACCGCCGCCAACAATAGATGACTTGGAATTATGCGATTCTTTATATTGTTGTAAGAATGAGTCGAATTCAGATTTCGTCAAATAATTTCCGTTGTCGGTTGAAATATCTGTTGAAATATTCGACGCAAGATAATTAGAGTTCGACGGAATATTATAATCAGCAAAAACATTGAAAACGCTCAATGGAAAGCCAATCAAAAAAAAATAACAAACCAAAATCAACAAACAAATACGAGACGTCAAAAAATTAAAAATAAACATTGTTAAATTATTTTGTTGAAAAAGTAATGTAATTATGTAATCATAGTTTTTAGGGGAACACTGGGAACGTTTTGGTTTATAGATCACAAAAGGTCGCTTACCTGATCGACCCCAGATTTTAAACGCGGATAATAGGGGAATTTTTAAACGCGGATAATATCGGATTGGACGGATAATCGCGGAAAATGCAAATGGCGATTTTCCGCGATTATCCGTATTCACCCAAAAAATCTGTTATTATCCGTGTTTAAAACCGTGAACGGTTACAAAAATTCCTTTGCCCTTTCGGGGCGATTGTTTGATTGGGACATTACGCCGAGTTACGGCGTATTATCAAACGTCGTCTTTTCAGGGCAAAGGAAAAAGCTCTTTTTAATAAACTGGGTTTGTAACTCTTCAGT
>JAITAZ010000059.1 GCA_031283825.1 Planctomycetaceae bacterium
GCGTTTACCGGCGGTTACGCTGCGCTACACCGCCGGTTATGCACATCTCGCCCCTGCGGGGCTAACATAAATTTTCTACTGATATATTACAAAAAAATATTCCACTGAAATATTACAAATTTATTTTTATTAGGATCGCGGTCGTCTCGACCGCATATTTAGGCGTTTGTCATGCAGGCGGGACGCCCGCGTTCCTAATAAAATTAGTTTTTAGAAGTTCCCTTTAGAGATTCCCTCAAGAGTAATATTGTCTTTGGGGTCGTTAATTTCCGATTTTAAGCAACGTTGTTTCTACTATCTTTTCAGTTCTTAATATTCTTTGCAATAATGTTTTTTTGGTTGAGGTATGTATGTCAATGTTATCGATTTTGATTCCTGTTTACAATGAGTCGTCATTGCTTGAGCGGGTGGTTGAGCGGGTGGTTTCGTCGCGTTTGCCGGATAATTTTGATAAAGAAATAATAATTGTTGACGACGCCTCGACTGATTCGACTCCGGAAATTATTCAACGGCTTTGTGCAAAATATTGTAATTTGATTTCATTCAGGCAACCGCAAAATAAAGGAAAAGGCGCGGCAATAAGACTGGCAATCAATGCCGCGAAAGGCAATTATATTATTTTTCAAGACGCCGATCTCGAATACGATCCGGACGATTATTTTGATTTACTAATTCCGTTAATAGAAAATAAATCAGACGTAGTTTTTGGTTCGCGTTTTTTAAAATCGGAATCAAAAAATGTTACGTTTATTTGTCATAATTTTGGGAATAGATTTTTAACTTTTTTAGTAAATTGTTTAACCGGACTTAAACTAACAGACATGGAAACTTGTTACAAGATTTTTCGTAACGATATTATTAAATCGATTCCGTTGCAGAGTAATCGTTTTGATTTCGAGGCGGAATTAACGATAAAAATCGCTAAACAAAAATTACGAATCTGCGAAATACCAATTAACTACAACGGCAGAAATTTTAAAGCGGGAAAAAAAATCACATGGAAAGACGGAATAACAACGATATGGACTATTTTAAAATATAAATTCTGGAAACATTAAGCGGTTACGTATTTTTATCTGATTGGATATTTTAACCATATTTCGGGGTCGGCTTCGTATTTTTTTAGTTCTTCGTCTGATTTTGGCGGCGTTAGAGGTCTAACTATTCTGAATCCGGTGAAAGGCGCGTCGGTTGTCCACCAGATACTTTGAGGGATTACGGGGTCTTGTTTTTTCCATTCGGCGATAGAGAAAAATCTTGCGGCGGATCGTAAACGCGATGTTTCGTCGTCTTCGCAATTTCCTCCTCGCAGTGTTTGACCAAAACCTGTTTGAATTGGAACGGTAACCGGATCGCTTGAATTCGAATTTCTTTTTGAGTACGTGTTGATGTCGTATTGTTCTAATACCCATTCAGAGAGATTTCCGTGCATGTCGTAAAGTCCCCATGCGTTTGGTTTCTTTTGTTTTATTTTTTTTGATTCTCCGTCGCTGTTGTCGAAGTACCATGCGTATTCGTCGATGTTTTTATCGGAATTTCCAAAAGAAAACGCGGTTGTTGTTCCGGCTCTGCAAGCGTATTCCCATTCGGATTCGGTTGGCAAGCGGTAGAATCGTCCGGTTTGAATTGTCAGCCATTTGCAATAAACTTGTGCCATGTATAAGGTCATTCCGCTTGCAGGATAGCCGATTTTCGACGAATTGCCGTAGCTAATCGCGGCAATTGTGTGAGGCGGAGTCGGAGATGCCATTGCGTCGGCTAAAGTCTCTCGATCAGTTTTTGCTTTTCGTGTTTCCCGTAATATTTTCAACGCGAATAGACTAAATTCTTGCCATGTTACTTCATGTTCTTCCATCCAAAACGGGGCTATTTCGATTTCGTTTTGAGGCGATTCGTCTTGTTTATGACCGGATTCTGTTTCGGGGCTGCCCATTATAAATTTGCCGCCTTTGATTGGAATCATACGAAACGAAATCGACGTCCCGTTAATTTTCTCGACATAAGATTTCATCTCCGACTCGGCGGACGCTTCCGAATCAGGAAGAGAAACCGGCGATTTCAAAAATTCTAACGTCGATTTGAAAAGAGGATTTTCTCTCGACATGATATTATTTTTCTTGCCGCCGATAGCGTTTTTGTCGGGGTTGTCGGAGCGATTATTATTTTTCGTTACAGTAATTCCCGCCGACTTGCCCGAATGCGAATCGTCTGATTTATCAACCGAATCGCCGCAACCTGAAAGAAAAAAAACTAAAACCAAAATCGTAAAAACTCGATTAAACATAATTATTAAAACCTTTATTCTTGAGATAATATTTCGGCGAAATATTTATTACTGTAATATATCAGTAGAATTTTTCGAAACGTATTTTAACAGTTTCCGCAAACCTCATTTAAAACCTAATTTTTCTTACTAACTCATGTTACGCACTTGCTACTCCAGACAGATACGCGACCGTAGGTAGTCGACCTTTCGCCGAAAGGTCGCGTCGGCGTTAGCCGACGGTAAATCTGAAATGATTTTAATTATTGTCGAATCCATTTTATCGTTGCCTTCGGCAACGCAACCTTTCGGCGAAAGGTTGCCTACCTACGGTCGCCTACCTGATCTATTATCGCTTACTGACGGACAACTATTGCGTAACATGAGTCAATAGTCCCAGATTTTAATTAGTGCGTCCCCTGTGTCTCCATCGTCCCCTTTGTCCCCAGCGTCCCCCCAAAAAAATAATATGGTTTTAAAAAAACCGTGAACGGTTACCCTAATTTTTACCTAAACGATACTCTTACTCCCGTTCCATCTTCTTTTGGATAGATTATTTTTCCCTTGTCAACATACACTCCATCGCCGACCTTTTTCTCAATTTGCAGCGGACCATCCAACGCGATATAGTCAAACAACGACGCTAACTGCGCTACCGCCGAAACGCCTACCGTCGACTCAACCGAATTCGCACTCGTCAACTTAAATCCTAACTTTCTCGCTTTCTCAATAATTCCTCTCGTTGGAGTTAATCCGCCGCACTTCGCTAACTTTATATTCAATCCGTCAAAATATCCAACGCACCGCTCAATGTCTTCAGCCGTTTTCCACGATTCGTCCGCAAAAATAGGAATGTTAATTTTCAACTCCTTCATTGCCTTTCGTAACTTTTTCATTCCGTTCCAATCATTCGGTGCTAACGGTTGCTCAATTGTCTCTACTCCGAAATCTCTCAATTTCTCCAAATAACTAATCGCCGTGCTTGCGTTCCAACCGCCATTTACGTCAATCCTAAACGGAACCCGCGTCTTACTACGCAACATCTCCAAAATCTGCATATCGCTACTGTCGCCCAACTTAATCCGATACGACGACCAGTCCGGAGCCTCGCCAAAACGATCCGACATCCGCTCCAACGAATCAAGACCTATACTATAACTCGAATACGGTAAATCCTCCGACGATAATCCCCATATCTTGTATAAAGGTCGATTTTTCATCTTGCCCCACAAATCACACGCCGCACAGTCAACAGCACTACGCGCAAAAAAATTCGAACCAAACACCGGATCAATATATCGACCAAACGCAACCGTATCAGCAAGCGCATAATCACCAACCAACTCGGCACAACGCTCAATCAACTCAGCTATCGACTCTATCGTCTCGCCATAAAAAACATCCTCATGAACCTCGCCATGACCACGAAGACCATCCTGCTCAAGCTCAACAACTATCGTCCGAACCACGCTGTTCGACTTGCTAGATGTCGTAAAAACATGCTTGAGAGGTAAATCCACTCGTATTATTCGTAATTTCATCGAAATCTCGCCCTCAATAAAATTTTATTTCATTACAATTTTTCTACCAACATTTTGTCCCTACTGGACAATTTTTTTTCAAATTTCTGAGTTTTTTGCGTTTAAATTTAACGCGGAAATTTTTAGAAAATTTGGAAAGCAAAATTCAGCAGAATTATCGTTACAAAAAAATCCGCCAAAACTAATAAAAAATATTTCACAATATATTACAAATTTTTTTACTTTTTTACTTAATAACTCATGTTACGCACTTGCCGCCCCTGATCAATTACCGTCTATCTGACGGACAACTATGGCGTAACATGAGTTATTTACTAAGCTCGTTCAAAAATCTTGCAGACGCTAATATTCCATTGTGAAAACTTGTCAGAGAAAATTTTTCATTCGGCGAATGTAACGCGTCGTCGTCTTGTCCCCATCCTACTAGTAACACGTCCGCGTTTAAAACTAAATGAAAATTCGCAACAATCGGAATCGAACCGCCCTCGCGAATAAAAACCGGCTTGCGATTAAACGTCTTCTCCAGCGCGTTTGACATCGGTTTGACAAAACGACTCTTGTCCAGATCAAGTCTCATCCCCGCCGCGCCATGTTGCACGACTAACTCCCACGTTACTCCCTTCGGCGCAGTTGAATCAATAAACTTGCGGACATTGGAAATCACGTCGTCCGGATTCTGATTCGGCACAAGTCTAAACGTAAACTTCGCCGACGCCTTACTCGGAATAATCGTCTTCGAGCCGTCGCCCTGATAACCAGACGTTATCCCATTTATGTCAAACGTAGGTCTTACCCATCGCCGTTCATTGGTTGAAAAATTTATTTCGCCAAACCCATCGTTCAAACCAATCGCGTCGAAAAATCCTGATTCGTCAAACGGCAACGACGCAAATTGATTTCGCTCGTTTTCAGTCAGCGGCAAAACGTCGTCGTAGAAATGCGGAATTTGCACGCGACCATTTTTATCAATCATTGCGTCAAGAATTTTCGTCAGCGCAATTGCCGGATTAAATACAGAACCGCCAAACGTTCCGCTGTGCAAATCGCGATTCGGTCCCGTTACCAATAATTCAAACGCAACAATTCCTCGCAAACCATAAGTTATTGTCGGTTGACCCGCCGCAAACATTCCCGTATCGCTTACCAAAATACAATCGCACGCTAACTTCCGCTTGCCCAATTCCGAATGCAAAAACTCGTCCAAACTCTCGCTGCCGACTTCCTCCTCGCCCTCGACAATAAACTTAACCTGAAACGGCAACGAACCCGACGTTTTCAAAATCGATTCAATCGCATAAAAATGAGTTAAAAATTGACCTTTATCATCTGTCGCGCCTCTTGCGTAAACATTTCCGTTACGAATATTCGGCTCAAACGGAGGAGATACCCAAAGGTTAAGCGGATCAGGCGGTTGGACGTCGTAATGTCCGTAGATCAAAATAATCGGCTTGTCTGGAACTTCGGCAGTTTCAGCATAAACCAACGGATGACGCCGAGTTTCAATCAACTCAGATTTAAGACCAATACGACTAAATCCATCAACAAACCATCGCGCACATCTCGACATGTCCGACAGACGCGATTCGTCCGCGCTAATGCTAGGTATCCGCAACACGTCAAATAAACCAGACTCAAACGCCGACTTATTCGCACTAATATAATCTTCAAAATTTGACATAATTATTAAAAAACCTGCTTCAACCGAAAATTCAATCGCAAGCAGCTTAAAAACTCAAGAAATAACGCTGAATGAAAATTTGTAACCGTTCACGGGTTTTTAAATTCGGATTTGAATTGTTGCTAAACCCAATGTAGAGACGCAATGCTTTGCGTCTCTATGCGATCATTTGATCGAATTTAGGCTAAGCCAACAATGAGACGCAAGGCATTGTGTCTCTACAATTATTAATTTGTAAATATTCACGTTTTATTTTTGAGTCTTTAATCCTAGATTTTAAGCGAGTG
>JAITAZ010000007.1 GCA_031283825.1 Planctomycetaceae bacterium
TAACAAGAGTTATCTGTATCAATTGTTGTCTGCTGAATGATTACAATAAAATTGTTTTTTTGAAATTGCATGAATTACGAATTTTCTCTGGGGGGTTGACGGAATTCGGAATATTTCTACAATACATCGCCTTGTGGTTGATAGAGGCGAATTGTCTGACAATTACTTTGCATAAGAAATAATATAATATCTTGACAATAAATTGCCTTTGTCAAAAAAATACAACAGTTGGTTCTGTTGGAGTCGATAGCTTTGTTGGCATGTCGGCTTTGGTGTTTGAAAAAAATATTAACCTAAAAAGGAATTTTTTATGTCAGTAGTTGCAGACGAAGTAGTTAAAATAATAGCTCAACGTTTCGGTATGGACGAAGCAACAATTAAACCTGAAACCGATATTACAAACGATCTTGGCGCAGACTCTCTCGAAATTGCCGAACTTCTTATCGAATTTGAAGAGAAATTAGGCGTTTCTATTGACGAATCAGAAGTACAGAGTCTTTTGACAGTAGGCGACGTTATCGCGTATGTCGAAAAATTCTCCGCAAATGAACAAGAGAAAAAAGAAGAATGCGGTTGCGGATGCAAACAAAACGCATAACGCATTTTGTTGAACGTTTTGTACGTCTGCCGTTTTTTTTATCCGCTAATTATGCGAATAAATTATTGCAAAAAAAAATTTTGTAACTGTTCAGTAGATAACCTTTGATCCGATTCGTAATCGTTATTTCTCAACCGTAAGTTCGTAACAGCGAGTTCGCAATGCCTCGACAAATTTTTGTAAACATGCGGTTGAATATTAGGTCGGATATTAAATTGAAAGTTCCTACTGAATAGTTACAAAAATAAACTATTCGGCGGAAAATTTATATTGAATTTGCGCGGTTGTTATGTATCGGCGTTTTTTTGCGTCCGTTTAATTATCATTCTATCTTTATCTTTTTTTGATCATGCAACGAGTTGTTGTAACAGGTTATGGTTTGGTTACGCCTCTCGGTTCGCATGTCGAAGAGGTGTGGAAACTGATTTGTGCGGGAGAATCAGGAATACGTCATACGACAATTCCGGGCAATGAAATTGTTCCTATAAAAATTGCAGGCGAGTGTTTAGAGTTTTCTATTACAGATTATATTTCCCAACGGGAAGCTAATCGTCTGGAGCTTTTTGCGCAATATGCTCTTGGGGCGTCTATTGACGCAGTTCGTCTATCTGGTTTGGATTTTTCTACGCTCGACAAAGACCGATGCGCGGTAATAATCGGCAGCGGAGTCGGCGGTCTAAACGAGTTTGAAACTCAACATACGCGATTACTTACCAAAGGCGCGTCGCGGGTTTCGCCTTTTGCTATTCCTAAGATCATGCCGAATTCGGCGGCGGGCAATGTGTCGATTCATTTCGGGTTGACGGGCGCGTCTTATGCTGTTTCTTCAGCGTGTGCAACTTCGTCGAATGCAATTATCGACGCCGTCCGAATGATACGATTAAACGAATCCGACGTCGTTCTAACCGGCGGTAGCGAAGCGGCTACAACGTTATTAGGAGTTGCTGGATTCGCAACAATGCACGCACTTTCAACCCGAAACAACGAACCAACAAAAGCAAGCCGACCTTTCGATAAAGACCGCGACGGATTTGTTCTTTCTGACGGTTGCGGAATTCTTGTGCTAGAGTCTTATGACCATGCGGTAAAACGCGGCGCGGAAATGCTTGGCGAAATTATCGGATTTGGTTTATCTTCTGACGGAACGCATATTACTCAACCGGACGAAAATGGAATTGGCGCGATGAAAGCAATAAAAAAATCTTTGGACGACGCAAAAGTAAATCCATCGGAAATTGACTATATCAATGCACATGCAACCAGTACAATTCTTGGAGACCTTACAGAAACTCGGGCGATTAAATTAGCGTTTGGAGAGCAAGCGTATAAAATCCCGATTTCGAGTACAAAAAGTCAAATTGGACATTTGCTCGGAGGAAGCGGCGCGGTTGAGACAATTTTTTGTTTGCTTACAATTAGAGACGGAATAATTCCGCCGACAATAAATCTCGAAAATCCCGACCCAGAATGCGACCTAGATTACACGCCGTTAAACGCAAGAGAAAAAAAAATAAAAACCGTTTTGTCCAACAGCTTCGGTTTCGGGGGACATAACGCAAGTTTAGTTGTATCTGCGTTGAGACGCTTTTGAGTTGTAGTAGTTGTATTAGGAAAAATTTCAGCATGATTTCAAAAAACAATATCCTATTGAAATATTCCCGACCCAATCGTTGCAAAATACTAAATCAAAAATATACTCCACAAACCAAAGGTTAAGAAAATCTTGGTGAAATTATGTCAAGCCAAAAAAAGCAAGAGTCAAATAGAAGCGACAATAAAGAATCTGCTGATAATAAGAAAAAATCAAAGAAGTCCGACAAAGAGAAGATTTATTGGCATCGAGGATTTAGAGCTGCGCTTGAAATTGATCTAAAAGAGAGCAATTGTAATTGTGAATTTGTGTCTGAATATCAAATTCCGAGCAACTCAATTGTTGATATGTTTATCAGAAAAGTAAAATCCGCCGACAACGACAATCCTAATAAAGTCAATAATAAACCTCAAATCGGACTTGCTAAATATCTTCGCGACATTACCCTTTGCGAATATAAAGCTCCGAAGAGTACATTGTCGATTGAAGCTATTATGCAATTGCATAATTTATGCCGTATATATTGTCGGAGAAAGAAAATTCTGCAAAAATCAATATCCGCCTTGATTTTGACCACTCGTTTTCCTCGCGAGGCAATAGAAAATTTACCTAAAAAATGGTATGTTGAAAAAGTAGAGCCTGGAATTTATAATGTCATCGGTCCCAAGATTTCTACGACAATAGCAGTATTAAATCAATTACCTAAAAAATTGTATCGCCGTTTAACAAATTTAAAAAATAATTTATCGCAAAAGCATCTGGACGCCTTAGTCAAAGAAGGCATCCGACGCAAAGACGACTATATTTTTTCGGAATATGTCCAATGGTTGTTAACAATAAACATAAATAAAATTAAAAAAGGAGAAATTAAAATGAATCCAGAACTAATGAAAGCCATCGAACAAAGCCCTAGCGGCTCCGCAATGCTGAAAAGATACATAAAAAGAGGCAAAGCGGAAGGTCTCGTGAAAGCTAGAGCTGAAGACATAATTCGTTTTTTGACTCGTCGATTTCAAGAGCCTCCGAAAAAATTACAGCGACAAATTATGAGCGTCCGCGATCTCGAACAACTCGACGAACTTATAGATTTTGCCGCAACATGCGTATCAATCGGCGAATTCGCTACAGCATTTAATTAAATTTTATACGTTGGTAACGCGTTATTTAAATGATCAGGTAGGCGACCTTTCGCCGAAAGGTCGTCTATTTTTTTCTGAGCATTTACAAATTACGACTGAATAGTTGCCAAAATTTAAATACAAATTACATTGACAACTCAAAAAACAATGCCTTTGAGTTTTTTCTGACCAAATTTTAAATCAAGTAGTCCATTATGTCATTTGAAAATTGCTATCTAATATTTACAAAATTTTATTGCTGTCCTTAATATTTCACCTAAAACGCTGATAAGACAATGAGACGTCTAACATGTCAGGACGATACAATTGAAATTGAAACTGAAATTACAATCGAGACAGAAGCCGAAGCCGATCTCATAACTGAAACTGAAAAAGTAATCGAGCGGCAAGAGGTTTTATATCAGCCGTTTTCTTTGATTTTGATTGCTGTCGTATTGGGGATTTTAGTTGACAAATTTATTTCTATTTCGCCGCGATTTTGGATAATTTCTGCGGCGTTTTCGATTTTATTGTATTTAATTTTTCATTGTCGAAGTTGTCATATTATTTCTACGATTTTTTTGCTTTTGTTTTGTTTTTCTGTTTTTGGATTTTGGCATCATGAACGTTGGAACGAATTCGCTGAAAACGATCTTGGTTTTTACGCAACTAAAGAAGGCTACCCTGTTGGAGTTCGCGCGACGGTTAGCGAGTTGCCGCGTTTAATTCCGCCGATTCCTGATAATTTTCTCAACGATGAGGAACGCACAATATTTACGATTCGCGTCAGCAAGTTGCGTGACGGCATAAAGTGGAAAGATGTATCGGGTAACGTTTTTGTTACAATAAATGGAGATTGTACAAATTTAATGCCGGGCAACGAAGTTACGATTTTTGGCGAGTTATCTAAACCATCGAAGCCGCAAAATCCTGACGACGTAGATTTTGCCGGCAGACTTCGTAGTCAGCGAATTCTTTGCGTTATTCATGGCAAAGCGCCGGATGCGGTGTCGATAAATTCGGGCGGACGAATTAGCGTTACGAAAATTCTTGGACTGATTCGTTACAAGGCGAGTAAAAATCTTGAAGCTGTTATGTCGAAGGAAACGGCGACTCTTGCGTCGGCGATGTTGCTTGGGTTACGCGATGGAATCGACGAGCAGACGCGGCAAAATTTAATTGACAC
>JAITAZ010000124.1 GCA_031283825.1 Planctomycetaceae bacterium
TATCCGCGTTTAAAATTCCCCGTATTATCAGTGTTTGTTTTTTAATAAGGTAAAAATAAGGTTCGTCTTTCATCGCATTGATAATAATTACAAAAACAAATATTCCACTGATATATTACGCTTATTGTTGTTTTACTCTCGGTGAACTCTGTGATTAATAAAAAAACATGTTTTTAGAAGTTCCCTTGAGTCTTTAATTTTCGATTTTAAACAACAATGTCCCTAATGTCCCTAAAAACAAATACTCTACTTTTCTCTACTACAACTACTACAACTAATACAACTACTACAACTACTACAACTACTAAAACTAAATTCTTCCAGCAAGAAACTTGGAATCTTTTTGAAATTGCTTTAGTAGTTTATCGTATAATTCGGTGTTTTGTGATTGTGGAATTTTTTGATTTTCAACTTTTATTATATTATCGATTTTCTCAAAATTATTCCACAGACCAGACCCTACGGCTGCAAGAGTTGCTGCGCCGAGCGCGGCGGCATCTTGACCGATATTTATTTTTTCGATATTGATTCTCATGGCGTCGGCGTAGATTTGTCTCCAGAAATCGTTTTTTGTTCCTCCGCCGACAACATTCATTTTGTTTTGTACTTTTGTTAATTTTCGGAATGCGTCAAGAACAACGCGAAGATTCAAAGCGATACCTTCAATTGCGGCACGAATTAAATCTGCTCTAACATGACTTAAATCTAGCCCGAGAAACGCGCCGCGAATATTATCTCCGTCGAGCGGCGTACCTCCTCCGAGCGATGGATTAAATAAAATTCCGTTTGCGCCGATTGTTGATTGTTTTGCTTCGTTGATCATTAATTCGTAAATATCTGTTTGTTCGCGTTCTGATTGAATTTTCAAATCGGGGCAAAGTTGATCTCGTATCCATCTAAAAGTTGTCCCGCTTGAGAATATTGACAACGCAGACACAAATTGATTCGGAACAACATGAGTAAAAACGTATGGTTTAGAATCGAGATTGAGCAGCGGTTTTGAGTCGGCGACTGCAATCCAAGAAGACGAGCCGAGCGAAGCGTAAAGTCGTCCTGATTGAAACGCGCCTGCGCCGAGTGCCATGCACGAGTTATCGACTCCTCCGGCGGCGACAAGCGTTTTTTGAGAAAGACCAAGTTCGGTTGCCGTGTCGGGTTTGAGCGAGCCGAGAATTTGAGTCGAGGGAACGATTGTCGGAAAGAAATTTTGCGGCAAGCCGGAGAGTCGGATTAGTTCGTCGTCGTAATTCCAATCGGCTAGATTGTACGCGCCGAGACCGGAGGCGTAGCTGTAATCGGTCGCTAAAATTCCGGTCAATCGATAGTTGATGTAATCTTTTGTTCCGACGATTTTATTGATTTTGGCGAACAGTTCGGGTTCGTTATTTTTGTACCATAATATTTTGAAGAGTGCGTAGTGAGCCGAAGGAAATCCGTTACCGGTTCGGAGATACCATTCGTCGGAATTGAATGAGCGATTAAAAAATTCCGACGATTCCGATTGAGCGCGTCGGTCTGACCAGATAGGAGTTTTTTCGCGAAGAAGACAACCGTCAGAGTCAAGCGGAACGCAACCGAGACTATGACCCGAAATCGCAAGACAAGAAATTTGATCTGAATTGATGTTGTGTTTTTTTGCTTCAACCAAAAGTCGATTTGTACTTTTTACGACTGCGTTCCACCAATCTGACGGACGTTGTTCGTGCCAACCGACGGCGGGATAAAAGGTCTCGTAGGGTTCGAACACGGAGGCGATTCCGATCCCGTCCGAATCAAACAAAGACGCTTTATTTCCGCCCGTGCCAAGATCGTAAGAGATAATCATGTTTAATTATTTTGTAAAAAATTTTGTAATGTTTAAGACGTAATTTTTTCGAAAGACATAATTGTTTTAAATCGAAAAGTAAAAACTCAAAGTAACCGTTCACGGAAATTTTATTTTTTTATCGAAAAATTAAAACGTGAATAGTTACAAATTAACAAATGTAGAGACGCAATGCTTTGCGTCTCTATTGTTGGTTTAGCCTACATTCGATCAAAAGATCACCGATTGAGACGCAAAGCATTGCGTCTCTACGAGCGTAATTTATTGTTATTTGCAAAGAGATTATTTCATTCGCATTCATAAAAATTATATTCATAATCATTAAGTTGAATTTTTGTACAAAAATTCCGCTTGTATTACTCAAAACTCAATTCAGAATAAAAAAACCGTGAATGGTTACCAAAATTTAATGTAAAAAATATATTGGAGTAATATCATGTCCAAACGACCAATCCGATTTTTCAATACGACGGGTCCTTGTGATCCAGATATGCATTACATGCTTCCTCCTGCTGAGAGATTGCAAGGCGCACAGTTGGAGCGTTATGTTGAGGACAATCTTTACTGGGTTCTTCACGCGCCGCGCCAAACTGGTAAGACAACGTTTTTACAAAGCTGGATGCGTGAACTCAACGCGACAGACAAATTTATTGCGTGCTATGTCAGCATCGAAACCGCACAAAGTGCGTCGCTTGAATTAGGTATGCCGTCGATTTGTTCGTCGATTAAGAAATCTGCGCAACATTCAGCTTTGCCCGTTCCCTCGACAAACGAAACTAATCCGTTTGAAATGGTCAAAGCGTTGTTAATTGACTGGGCAGCCAAGATGTCGCCTAAACCTTTAATTGTTCTTTTTGACGAAGTCGA
>JAITAZ010000203.1 GCA_031283825.1 Planctomycetaceae bacterium
CAAATGAACGTCAAGCAACAACTCCGTTACTCGGCGAATCGCCTCCACCACCGGAACGCCAAAACTTATATTCGGAACAAAATGACCATCCATAATGTCCAAATGCAATATCGACGCACCAGCCCGCTCCAACTGCTTAATATCAGATTCCAAATTAGCAAAGTCCGCCGCCAAAAGCGATGGATTCAAACGTAATCCGCCTTCAATAAATTTAACTGTATCAATCATCTTAAAAATAAAGTAACCGTTCACGGGATTTTACAATATCTCAGCGGAATTTTTTGTAACGATATTTCCTCGAATTATGCTTTCCTAATTTTCTGCAATTTTTCTGCGTTTTCTGCGTTAAAATTTTTTATCAAATTTAAACACAGAATAAGCAGAATAGCACAGAAATAAGTCGTTATAAATATTCCACTGATATATTACAATTTTTTTAAAATTCTCTGTGAACTCTGTGTTCTCTGTGGTTTAAAATAAATTTTTAATTATTAGAAATTCCTTTTAGATATTTTCAAAATGGATTCGCAAACTTGAATTATATTTTTTGAATTTAAGCCTATGTCGTCTAGTAATTCATTTCTTTCGCCGTGTTCGATATATTTGTCTGGAAAACCTAATCGTTTTATTTTTCTTGAGTCGATATTTAACTCATTTGCGGATTCTAAAATAGCGCTTCCAAAACCTGCCGCTAACATTCCTTCCTCGATTGTAACTATAAATCCTCCGTTTTTAATTGGTTGCAGAATCGTTTCTGTATCGATTGGTTTTATGAATCTTGCGTTTATTATTCCGGTAGAAATTTTATATTTTTCGTACAAGAAATCTGCCGCTTTTTTTGCGGTTTCTAAAAATGTTCCGCATACGACAATGGCTCCGTCATTTCCGGTTTTTATAATTTCGGCTTTTCCGCATTGAATTTGCGCAACGTTAATTCTATATCCTCCGCTTTTCGCTTTCGGATAACGCATCGCGACCGGAGAACCTGACTTTACAGCGAAACGTAACATCAAGTCAACGTCCGATGCGTCCGCCGGCGCCATTATTGTAAGATTCGGGAATGGTCGCAAAAAACAAATATCGAATACGCCATGATGAGTCGGTCCGTCGGGTCCAGTTAATCCAGCTCGGTCAAGCAACATTATTATCGGCAAATTCTGCAACGATACCTCCTGAAAAATCTGATCATAACTACGCTGAATAAACGTACTATATATATCTACAATCGGAATCATTCCCGCTTTCGCAAGTCCTGCCGCAAAAATAACAGCATGAGATTCGCAAATGCCGACGTCAAAAAATCGCGAGGGAAATTCTTCTCTAATCGGCTCAAGCATGTTGCCCCGACACATCGCCGCAGTAATAACGCAAATGCGATCATTTTCTCTCATCTGTTGCAATATCGAATTTCGCACAACCTCCGTAAACGATACGCGATTAATAACGCTTAAATCGTTCTCTGTCGAATTTTCATTATGACAACAAATTTCAACGCAAGCATTCGACTCCGCCGATGTTGCTGATAATGTTAATTTTGACGCTGATGTTGAAAAGGATCCTGTAATTGAAATTGGTTCTGCGTCTGATTCTTCGCGAACCCAAGTATCGCGTATTTTTTGATCCGAAAATGTTTCGTCTTGATTTGGAGCGATTTGATTGTCGTTAGAAAATTGATCAGTAGAAATTTTATTATCCATTCCGGGCGATGGCGCATGATACTCGGACGGATTATTTACCGCCGGTTTGAATCCGTGACCTTTCTCGGTGAAAACGTGCAACAATACGGGGTCGTTTATGCTTCTTGCCATTTTTAGAAAGCGTTGCAATCGTGGAATATTATGACCGTTTATTGGTCCGATGTAACGAAATCCGAGTTCTTCAAATAACATTCCTCCTAGCAAACCGGCTTTGACGGCGTTTTTGAATCTTGCCAGAATAGAATCCATAGACTTGCCGAGCGTTGGAAAATTATCGACCAGACTATGCAGTTGCTGTTTGAGACGTTGATAAGACGGATGCATTCGCAACTTATCGAGATGAATAGATAATCCGCCGACTCGCGGACAGATTGACATTTTGTTATCGTTCAAAATTACCGTGATATTTTTTCGTATCCATCCGGCGTGATTCATTGCTTCAAAAACGACGCCGCTACTGAAAGCGCCGTCTCCGATTACAGCGATACTATGACGTTTATTTTTACCTGAGATTAAATCGTCTCCGCTTGCGATTCCGAGCGCAGTTCCGATGCTGCAACCGGCGTGTCCAGTCATCATCAAGTCGTAATCGCTTTCTGCCGGATTGGGAAATCCCATCAAACCACCTTTTGTGCGAATTGATTGAAATTGTTCAAATCGTCCGGTGAGTAATTTATGCGGATATATTTGATGTCCGGTATCCCAAATAAGCCGGTCGATTGAAAAATCGAAAGTCGAGTGCAGCGCGATGCATAACTCGACTACGCCGAGATTAGACGCGAAATGAACCGAGCGGCGGTCGTAAAGTCTATAAATTTCTTCGCGAATTTCCGACGCGAGGTCAAGCAACTCCGCGTGAGAGAATTTCATCAACTCTCGCGGAGATTGTAAACTTGATAAAAGAGGTCTCCGTTTTCCAATTTTTTGGGACGTCATCTCGTTTATAATTTTAACAATATTTTAATAAACTGTTCACGTTTGATATTTCGGTTAGAGCTGTCGTTTGCGTTTATATTGGGAAAGCAGACTTTTTAATGAACGAATAACTCTTGTATTGCCGAAATTCATAGTACGAGTTAATAAATAATAACAGGGACATTAGGAAACTCTAATAACAAGAGTAGAAAATTGCGACCATTTACAAATTTTAATTTCGGAATTATTTTTTAATCTTTTACAGATACAAATAAATCAATCCCGAATGGCAGAGAAATTTTCTTTCATGCAAACAATTGTCAATAGTTACAAAAAATGAATATTAGAAATTCCCAAACAACAAAGCGAAGTATCTTACAAAATTCAGATAACTTGTCTATTACCACCGTCAAAATATTTCATTGCGTCTAGTTTGTAGCGATTAAATTTCATCATCTCGTTGGAGATTCACAAAATAAAAGAGCGCGAGTCGAACTTGTCGCATGTACTGGAATAATTGAATTATTACAAAAATTTTACGTATCGTTTTTATTTTGATTGTCTTTATATTTTGCGGTTAATTCTAGAATTGCTATTATTGAGAGTGTCATTATTGTCTGTAATACGATTAAAATCGCGCCGTAGAAATTGACTTGATAAAGTAAAATCGCGCCAATACAACAAATTATTGTTGCAAGATAAATTGTTAATACCGACTGAGTCCTACTCATGCCAAGCTTGACAAGCCGATGTGAAAAATGATTTTTATCGCCTTCAAACGGACTCTTTCCATTTTTAATTCTAATTGTTATTACCGAAATCATGTCATATAACGGGACGGCAAGAATAATTATCGGTACAAAAATTGTCTGCGGTAATTGATCGTCGCTTGTGAACGTTGCAATCAAAGTTAAAATCGACATCAAGAAACCTATAAAATACGAACCGCTATTGCCCATAAATAAACTCGCATAAAACGGATTATTATGTAACAAAAAACCAATAATCGACGCAATAAGCACAATCAAAAAACCTGCAACAAAAAATTGCGGCTCCAACGATTCAGGATTCGGAGATATAAACATAACTGTCGCCAGAAAAGAACCGCATATCACGGCAATTCCGCCTGAAAGTCCATTCATGTTGTCAAGCATGTTGAATGAATTTGTCAACCCAACAATCCATATCACGCTTAAAATGCTAGTCAAAATCGGAAAGTCAATAAAAATTGTCAACCGCCAACCCTGCCAAACCGCAACTATAGCTACTGTCGTCTGAACCAAAATACGTATCAACCAATGCAAATTAAATCGATCATCAAATGCGCCAAGCAACATCATTATCGTGCTGAGACCGAGCAACGTCCAGAGTTGAAAACTTCGCTGCATTAAACCATCAAGCCGAATCGAAATCGACTCTGGAACTAATGTCGGAAATTGCAAAAGTACAAATATTATCAATTGACAAATCGCAAAAAATCCAACAACGCCAACAAAAATTCCAATACCGCCGGCAGATGGAATCGGTCTTTCATGAATTTTACGCTCGCTCGGAGAATCAACTAAACCGAAATAATCCGCCGCATAGCGTTTCATAATCTGACAAACAAAAAAACTTAACAACATCACAAACAAAAAAATCAAAACATAAGCTATCAGCATTTTCTTTCTCCTAGTTTAATTTTAGTTTAATTCATGCAATTTGATTAAATTCAAATGCAAAATTTTAATAATTATTGGTAACCATTCAGTAAAAAATTTTAACGATTTCTGATGGAGCGTCTTTACAATTGTTAGTTTTGTTTATTGAAAAACGCCGTAAAAATCATGTCTGAATAATTAAAATTTAATTACGGCGAGCAATCATTCTACTTTATTTGTTCTTCCGAGCAACCAATCTACAACGTTTAACTTGCGTATTCCGTCGAATACCGGATTTATGTCTTCGTCGGCGGAGAGCAAGAATTTCGGGTTTGAATCGCGTATTTCTTTTAGCGGCGTTAATTCTCGTTTTAGCGTTTTCTCATCTAAAACCGAATACGCAACTTGATAATACGAAACATAACCGCCGCTATCGCTCGCGACAAAATCAATTTCATTATTCCGCGTTTTGCCGACATAAACTTCGTTGTATCGGCGGCGGAGTTCTAAATAAACTACATTTTCTAGTAAATGTCCTCTATCTTCGGCGGTTTTCTTGCCGAGCCGAATTCGACGAAATGACGTGTCCGCCAAATAATATTTGTCTAGCGTTTGCAATAATCGTTTGCCCTTTACGTCGTAACGCGGGACTTTGTACAAAATAAACGCTTCTGTCAGATAGTTCAGATAATTCGTAACGGTTAATTTGTCAACGACAATATTATTCGACCGAAGCGTATCAGAAATTGAACGCGGCGAAAGAATCGAACCAACCGAATCAAAAACGAAATCTAAAATTTTGTAAAACGCCGTTTTGTTATTGATTCCGTGTCGTTTAAAAATATCTTTTTCGACGATTGTATTCAAAACTCCTTGAACAAACGAATCGGCGACATTGTTGTTGCCCGTTGACATAGATAAAGTTACAGCTTGAGGGATTGCTCCGTTTTGCAGGAAATTCGCCAAACTTGCATTTTTTGTCAACTTTGGCGAATTTTCATACGATTCGACCCATTCCGCAAACGAGAAAGGAAGAATTTCTGTTTCGACATAGCGTCCGGTTAGCAAGGTAGCGAGTTCGCCTGAAAGAAGTTGCGAGTTTGAGCCGGTAATGTAAAGATCGACGTTTTTTTTGATAAACAGTCCATCAACAAGACGTTCAAAGGTCGGTATATTTTGAATTTCATCGAGAAAAACATAATTCATTCTATCCGCGACCAAGCGAACTTTAACGTAATCGTAAATTTGTTTCCAATCGCCGATAGTAAAAATATCAGGGTTTTCAAAGTTTAAAAACAAAATTGAAGCGTCCGGCGTTTTGAGTCGAATTTCATCTGCGAACATTTCTAACAACGTCGATTTTCCAGCGCGGCGCAAACCAGTAACAACCTTGATAAGATGAGCATCTTTCAAGTCGCGCAACTTTTGCATGTACGGTTTTCGTTCAATCAACATTTTTTAAATTCAGAATTAAGAATTAATTTTTTGTTCTGGCGTTGTTAGTTTTAATTTTACCGTTTTAGTTTTTATCATTTTTTATAGCGGATTTAATTTGAAAAAATAGTAATATATCAGCGGAATTTTTTAAACGCGGATAATACGGGGAAATTTTAAACGCGGATAATACGGATTCAACGGATATTCGCGGAGAATGGAAATGACGATTTTAATGTCAATAAAATTATATTATTTATTTAGGTTTATTTATTATTAAGTAAAATATTA
>JAITAZ010000206.1 GCA_031283825.1 Planctomycetaceae bacterium
ATTTTCGGAAGAGATGAAACAGATTACAAAAATAATAACGTTTCAAACAAAAATGCCGAACACTCGACAACACAACCTTTCTGCGATAGATTTTTCACAAAACAATGGCTATACGAAAACCAAACATGTCTGGTAAATTAAAAGATATTATTCAGAGAAATATTTTTTAACACAGATAATTCGGGGAATTTTAAACGCGGATAATTCGGATAATACGGATAATCGCGGAGAATGGAAATGATGCTTTTGTGGTAGAGAAGTCAATAGATTAAAGGTGATAAAGAATGGAGTGAATGAGAAATTATAAGATTAATTAAGTGTAAAAAGTATATTAAAATAAATAAATAAACCAAACTAAATAAACCTAAATAAATAATATAATTTTATTGATATTAAAATCGCCATTTGCATTTTCCGCGATTATCCGTCCTATCTGTTATTATCCGCGTTTAAAAAATCCCCCTATTATCCGCGTTTAAAACCGTGAACGGTTACAAAAATTTTAACGCAGAAAATTAGGAAAGAAAAATTCAGAAGAAATATCGTTACGAATATTCCACTGATAATTACGCATCTTTTTAGAAAACAATTCAACCTTTAACTTTCAACTTTCAACATTCAACCTTTAACTTTAACATTAACTTTTACAACTTAAACTAAAAAATGAGTCAAATAGAACCGCATGGCGGGGCGGCTGAACTTGTTAATCGTACAGTTTCAGCCGACGAAATAGAATCTTTCAAATCACGGGCGTCGGATGCTCTCAAAGTTCCGGTGAGCGACGCCGACCTTTCAACCGTTTACCGATTCGGCGACGGCGGACTTACGCCGCTGTCAGGTCCAATGGACGAATCAACGTTTTACAGAGTTTTAGACGAATCTGTAATCGAAAGCAACGGTAAAAAATACGCATGGACAATTCCGTTGTCATTGCCAATAACTAAATCGCTCGCCGACCAAATCAAAGTTGGTCAGGAAGTCACTATTGTCAATTCGGCTGGTGAATCGATTGCGCTACTGTCGGTGTCGTCGATATTTGCGTGGGATAAATCGAAATATCTTAAAAGCGTTTATTTGACAGACCGCACCGATCACCCCGGCGCAGATATGGTTCTCAAACAAGACGCAGACAAAACTTTTTTACTCGGCGGAGAAATAAAAGTTTTACCTCAGCCGAAGAATAATCGTTACAATAAATATATTCTGACGCCCCGCGAATCGCGCAAGTTGATTTCAGATCGCAGATGGGATCGCATTGTTGCGTTTCAGACTCGTAATCCGTTGCATCGCGCGCATGAGTACGCTCTGGTTTACGGACTTGAAGAATTGTTGCGGCAAGGACTCAACGCCGGCGCTTGTTTGAATCCATTGGTCGGAGAGACAAAATCAGACGATGTCAACGCCGACGTAAGAATGAAAACTTACGAAGCGTTGATTGAAAATCGAACGCTCGGAGAGGGAGACGCCGACGCGGAATTATGGCGTAAAGTTGGCGGCTCGCTAATTGATCGCGTGATTCTGCTCGGACTAGATATTAAGATGTTTTACGGCGGTCCGAAAGAAGCGGTGATGCACGCGATTTATCGTCAGAATTTCGGATTCACGGATTTGATTGTTGGTCGAAAGCACGCCGACGCGCCGTATCACGACGGCTCGGCAATTTGGGGAGATTTCGACGCACAAGAAATTTTCGATAATCTAAAAGGCGAATTAAAAATCAAACCGCTCAAAGTCGGATTCGCGGCTTTTTACGAATCGATTGGAAAGGTCGATTTGATGGATAATCACAAAGACGAAAAACCTGTTTTCATTTCAGGAAAAGACGTCCGAAAAACATTGCTAGAAGGAAAAGAAGTTGACCCGCGAATAATGAGACAAAGCACGTCAAGAATTTTATTCGACGCAATGAAACAAAAATAATCAAACGTAAAAAATAATTTCATCGTGCGTAAATTGAAATTGTTTAAAATTATTTAAGATAAAATTTTTATTAGGAGAAAAATATGTCTAGTATAGAAGTTCATTGGCATGAGCATGTTGTAACGTCTCGAGAACGCGAGACGCTCAATGGCAATAAGGGATGCGTGATTTGGTTTACGGGACTTAGCGCGTCGGGCAAGAGTACGATTGCTAACTTGGTTGACTATAAGTTATATCAATTGGGCAAGCGTAGTTTTGTTCTTGACGGCGATAATGTTCGTCATGGACTTAATGCGTCTCCGAAGATTTTGTCGGAGTCTCATAGTGAAGAATTTTCGCAGCGTTTCGGACTTGGTTTTTCGGCGCAAGATCGCGAGGAGAATATTCGTCGAATTGGCGCGGTTGCCGGTTTATTTGCAGAGGCTGGAATGATTGCGATTACGGCGTTTATTAGTCCGTACAAAGCCGACAGAGACCGAGTGAGAAAGTCGTTGCCGGAGGGAAAAAGTTTCATCGAAGTATTCGTAGATACGCCGATTGAAATCTGCGAACAGCGTGATCCAAAAGGTTTGTATAAAAAAGCTCGTGCTGGTCAATTAAAAGGATTCACCGGAATCGACGACCCATACGAATCGCCAACTCAACCCGAAATAACTCTCGACGGCAAAAAAAATATACAAGAACTAGCCGACGAAGTTATAAATTACTTGAAAGAAAAACAAATTATATTCGTAACTAATCAGTAGAATTTTTAAACAAGGATAACAGAAGTTTTTTAAACACGGATTTTCACGGATTAAACGGTTTTTTGAGTGAATACGGATAAGACAAAAGAAAATTTAAAACGAACACAATTATTTCATTTGTTTATTTATTTTAATTCTTGTTACGTTTACAAAGAGTCATTTGTCTATCCGTGTCTATCTGTTTAATCTGTGAAAATCCGTGTTTAAAATTCCTATAATTCCGAATTTTAAAACCCGTGAACGGTTGCAAAAAAATTAATTTATAAACAAATCTAATCTCTTACCAATGACCAAAATTCCAAACAATACCACTGATGTTGGTTTCGAAAAAGAACTCTGGAACGCGGCAGATATTTTACGCGGAAATATTGATGCGTCAGAATATAAACACGTTATTCTTGGATTGATTTTTCTCAAATGCGTTTCCGACTATTTTGAATAACAATACGAAGAACTTCTCGACGATAAAGACATTGAAAAAATTACTGAAACATTTAATAATTTTCGTAACAAAAAATAAAAAGATATACGCGGTTTTGTGCAGTAGAATTTTCCGAAACAAATATATATGGTACATTAAAAAATTCTATCTCATTTATAATCAACAGAAAATAAAACTACGTCAACTTGGCGCTGAATTACATTCTGAAAAACTCCAACAACTTGTTGGAGAAATTCCTTTGGGACATCATATTGTAATAATCACCGTACTGTTTTGATTTTTTGACATTGACAGCAGGATACAAAGAAAAAAAATTAGAAGACACTTTAACACAAAAAACAAAATGGATACGAAAAATAACGACCTATTAGACGTCAGTAAT
>JAITAZ010000233.1 GCA_031283825.1 Planctomycetaceae bacterium
AACAATATCACAAGATTGTTGAGCGATTATAAAATTTTATAGAATTATTCACGCAATTATTTCAATAATGACAACGCTAAAAAAAATTCCTACACGGGAACAAACAGAATTTATTGAACGTTGGAATGCCGAACTCGATAGCAGCTCGGCGGAAGAAATTTTGACTTGGGCTTACAACACTTACTCGCCCAAATTGACAATGGGAACTGCTCTCGGAAATAGCGGTTGCGTTATTTTGTCAATACTCGCAAAATTAAATCTACGTATTCCAATATTTAATCTTGACACAGGTTATCAATTTCCAGAAACACTCGAATTACTCGATCAAATCAACGCAAAATATCAACTCGGAATCATTCGGAAGTCGTCGGAAATTTCTGTAACTGAATTCGAATCGCTTAACGGCGGCGCGTTGCACAATATCGACTCGGATCGATGCTGCTACGAAAGAAAAATAAAAGTACTAGAGTCAATCGCGCCAAATTACAACGCCTGGATCTCCGGTCTAAGACGAGACCAAAGCTCAACCCGCGCAAATACGCCAATTGTCGGATGGGACGCAAAATTCGGGTTGGTAAAAATCGCACCACTCGCAAAATGGACAAATAAAGACGTATGGAAAAGAATCGTTGAGGAAAACGTGCCATACAATAAACTCTACGATCAAGGATACACAAGCATCGGTTGCAAACCTTGCACAAGACCAACAACCAATGGAGAAGATGAACGCGCAGGTCGATGGGCTGGAAAACAAAAAACCGAATGCGGTTTACACGGATAAAATAAAATTACCATAATTTTTAAACACACATAATCGCAAAATACAATAAAAAATTTGTAACCATTCACAGGTTTTTAATCACGGATAATTCGGGAATTTTTAAACGCGGATAATGGGGGATTTTTAAACGCGGATAATATCGGATTTGACAGATAATCGCGGAGAATGGAAATGATGCTTTTGGGGTAGAGAAGTCAATAGATTAAAGGGGGGGATAAAGAAGTGAGTGAATGAGAAATTATAAGATTAATTAAGTGTGAAAAGTATATTAAAATAAATAAACCAAACTAAATAATACAATTTTATAAATATTAAAATCGCCATTTGCATTTTCCGCGATTATCCGTCCTATCGGCTATTATCCGCGTTTAAAAATCCCCTATTATCCGCGTTTAAAATTCCCCGAATTATCCGTGATTAAAAAACCGTGAATGGTTACAAATTAAAGATAACCGCTCGCTGTTTTAAAATTCCGCATTCCGAATTTAAAAAACTCCCCCTGATTGAACGTTGAAATTGTTGTGCTATACTTTCGCGACCATTTTGGTTATCGGCGATTTCTGATAATGAATATTCGCGTCAAGTTGTTTTGTAACCAAATTGTAAAACGTAATTGCGGTCAGTTTAAAAATCTGTTATTGTTTATCGTTGCGGGCGGCGCAGCAATTAACGTAACGATAATTCGAATTAACAATCAATCAATTCAACCAATTTAACAACTCAAATTAAAATGACATTAATTTTCACGGAGCTTTTTGCTCAATCTACCGATCAGATTTTGCCTCTTATATTCATTGGGGCGGGATTAGTATTTTTGTTTATTGCTTTTGCGATATTTATGTATTTTTTCCCGTTGTGGATACAATCGGTAATGGCTGGAGCCGGCGTATCGGTTCTTGATTTAGTTGCGATGTACTTTCGTCGAGTAAATTCTGAAGTGATATTGCGTAGTAAGATAATGGCGGTTCAAGCCGGACTTGATGATAATGTCGTAACGACAAAATCGCTTGAGGCGCATTTTCTGGCGGGCGGCAATGTTCCGGCGGTAGTTCAGGCGATGATTGCGGCGAACAAGGCGAAAATATTTGATCTGGATTATCAATTGGCGACGGCGATTGATCTTGCTGGTCGTAATGTTCGGGAGGCGGTTCAGACGAGCGTTTATCCAAAGGTTATTGATTGTCCGACGCCGTCGAAGAATCGGGTTACGTTGGACGGCGTAGCGAAAAATGGTATTCAGCTTAAAGTAAAAGCGAGGGTTACGGTTCGTACTAATTTAAAACAGTTGATCGGCGGCGCAACTGAGGACACAATTATTGCACGAGTTGGCGAAGGAATCGTGAGCGCGATAGGTTCGGCGGAGACTCACGGCGAGGTTTTAGAGAATCCGGATCGAATTTCTAAAACGGTTCTTGCAAGAAAATTAGATTCGGAGACAGCATTTGAAATTGTTTCGATTGACATAGCTGACATTGATGTTGGAGAAAACATTGGCGCAAGACTTCAAGCTGATCAAGCGGAGGCGGACACGCGAGTTGCAAGGGCGAGGGCGGAGGGGCGTCGAGCGTTAGCTGTTGCGGCGGAACAAGAAAATATCGCAAAGATTGAGGAAAGCCGAGCAAAAGTTGTGGAGGCAGAAACGGAGGTGCCGCTTGCAATTTCAGAAGCAATTTCAAACGGAAAACTCAGTATTCTTGATTATTACAAGCTGAAAAACATTATGTCTGATACTGACATGCGATCTTCAATCGCCAAAGGTTTACCAATAGCAACCGTAAAAAGTTAATTTGAGATTTTCTAAAAACACAAGTTTTTATTGACCTGAAAAGGCAACGGAGTTTTTGGGTGAATATTGGGTGAATATTGTTAAGATTGATGAATATAGTGAATATTTGTAACGAATATTCGTAATAATATTTTTCCGTTGCCATTTCAGGGCGTAGGAAATTTTCTCTTGCGTGTGAACGATTACGATATTTTTTTCAGGGGACAAATGAGACGTAGTTATTTGAAATCGTAGATTAGAGACGCAAGAGATAAAACAAATTTTCTAGAAATATATTACTAAATTTTGAATTATTAGAGATATTCTCTTTTATTGTAACCAAAAAAATTTGGATGTTAAATGATATGTCTCTATGCTGTTTTGAGGAGGAAATATTTACGCATGAATTTTCAAGAATTGCGATCAATAATTAAAGAAAAATCCAATAAAGGAACTTTTGCTGCTTCGTCAGATTGGTTACAAACGAAAATATTCGGTCTCAAAAAAAAGGAACTTATCCCAATTATTTCTGAAATAGGCGCTATTCCCGAAGACATTGGGCATGATTCCACTGAAGAGAAATTATACGCAAAAGTATCTGATATTGTATTGTCTAAATGTTTTCAAGAGTTGGGGCTACAATCTAGCGTTAATACGGAACGGGCAAATTGCGCCGATATTGTAGCAAAGAGCCAATTTCATAATTATTCTCTTGTAGGCGATGCAAAATCATTCCGGTTAAGTAGGACAGCAAAAAATCAAAAAGATTTTAAAATAAAATCAATGGCAGATTGGAAGGGCGATAATGACTATTCTGTTTTGGTTTGTCCTTATTATCAATATCCGAAATTAAGAAGTCAAATTTATGGTCAGGCGTTAAATAATAATATTACGTTGTTTTCATGGGAGTATCTTTCGATTTTATTAGAAAACAATATCTCTGAAAACGTCCAAGTAAACATTTCAAATTTATGGAATATTTGCTCTACATTATCAATAAATATTAATATAGCGAACAAAAATAATTGTTTTCTTACGCAACAAAATGAAATTGTCAGATTATATTTAAAATTAAGCGAAACGCAATTTAATAGTTATTTTGAGAGATATAAAACCAACACCATTACGCGAGGAGAAATTGAAATAAAATATTGGGAAACAAAAATTACCGAGATTAAGCAATATACTAAAAATCAGGCTATCAAAGAATTGTTATCATCGTTGAAATTAAATGAAAAAATATCTTCGATAAAGAAGTATATTAATTTTCTTGGAGGGTACTAGATAATGAATACTTCAAATAAAGTATATAAAGGCGACTCTATAAAATTACTTAAAGATATAGAAGATCATACCATTGATTTAATAGTAAGCGATATTCCTTATGGTATTGGAGTAGATACGTGGGACGTTCTCCATGATAACACTAACCATGCGTATCTTGGTTCAAGTCCTGCACAAGAGAGGGCTGGCGCGATATTTAAAAAAAGAGGAAAACCTCTGAATGGATGGTCTGAATCCGATAGACTTATTCCGAAACAATATTACGATTGGGTTGCGTCGTGGGCAAGCGAATGGTTTCGAATTATAAAACCCGGAGCTAATGTTTTTGTATTTGCCGGCAGACGTTTATCGCATCGTTGTATATGCGCTCTTGAAGATATTGGTTTCACTTACAAAGATATGATCGGATGGGAAAAAAGACGCGCGGCACATAGAGCCCAAAGAATTAGCATAATATTTGAAAGAAGAAGTAATCGTTTGGCGGCTAGTAAATGGCAAGGATGGAAAGTGGGAAATTTAAGACCGGTCTTTGAGCCGATTTTGTGGTTTTCAAAACCGTATAAAATAGGCGGCACAATAGCTGATAACGTGTTACAATATAATCTTGGGGCGTTTAACGAGTGCGTGTTAAAAAAATACGGTCAAGAATCGGATAATATTTTTCATATTCAATCTCAATCATGCGATACTGGTTTGCATCCTACTCAGAAGCCATTAAAACTAATTGAATTATTAATTGAATTAACAACAATTGAAGGACAAATTGTATGCGACCCCTTTTGCGGAAGCGGAACGACATTAGTAGCTGCGTTACGTCTTAATAGAAAATATCTAGGATTTGAAAAAGAAGAAAAATACTATAACATAACATTAAATAGAGTAAGCAAGGAATCAGACGAACTTAAAAATATGTTGTTTAAAAACGGAGAATAATTTTACTGCCCGCAATTAAATTTTTGGATAGAGTCGCCGGCGTACATTAGAAAAATAGTCTTTTATGCCTTTGTGTTGTCGAAATTCATAATACGAGTCGTATAGTAAGATTATTATAAATTAGCGCCCTAAGGGAATCGAACCCTCAATTACAGCTTGGGAAGCTATCGTGTTACCACTACACTAAGGGCGCGTCAATTGTTTAAGATTATAATGAAAAAAATTAATTCAAAAAAGCCCCCCCAGAAAGGGACATCAGCAAGAAGTTCTAATCAGAGTAATAAATCGAATGCGAAACTACACGGCAGATCGCACGATGAATTTCAAAAATCTAAAAGCGAAAAAGTCGGTTTTTCGACAGATAAGCAAACGGCTCTAACCAAAAATTCAAGCAAGAACAATTTAAAATCTGCTAGTAGATTAAACAAGTCGTCTGAAATTAAATCTACTAAAGAAAAGGTTGTCGATAGTAATAATATCTATGACGATAAATTCTGGTTGGATTTTTTGTCGGATAAAAAATCTGTCGAGAATTTGCGAGAACAATTCAATGCGGAACTTGAACGCCAGAAACTAGAAGCTATCGCTGAATTTGCCGCCGGCGCTGGTCATGAGATCAACAATCCTCTTGCGATAATAAGCGGTCATGCTCAACTTTTATTACGTGAAATCGACAATGCCGAGCATCAGCGTAAATTGTCAATAATTATTGCTCAAGTCAAACGCGCGTATGAAATGATTGCCGACGTCAGATATTTCGCAAGACCGCCGGAACCGGTAATTAGCAAGTTCGACTTAGTTGAAGAAATTCATAAAATCGTAGAGGAACAAAAAACCAAGTTACAAGAATTAAATCAAGAAATTAACATTGAAATAATTTTTGAAACGAAAATTAAATCGTTAAAAGTTGAAACGGATCGCGTTCAGTTGCATATTGCATTATCTGCGCTTTGTAATAATTCGCGGGAGTCGTTGTTGTCGAAAAATATTGAGAATCAGACGGGGCAAAGGGTCGATAATTATATTTCTATTCGATTGAGAAATGTTGCCGACAAAGTTGAAATTTCTGTTGAAGACAACGGAGTAGGAATTTTGCCGGAGATACGTCAATTGATATTTTGTCCATATTTTTCGGGTCGCCAAGCCGGTAGAGGTTTAGGTTTCGGACTGCCAAAAACATGGCGAATCGTTCAACAACTTAAAGGAACAATAAAAACAGAAACAAAAAAACATATTACAAAATTCATCGTAACAATACCAAAAAATTCGTGAAACCGTTCACGTTCAAAAGAAAAAAATCCTACGCCCAGAAAGATAGGGTGTGTAAAATTGGTTTCAAAATCTGTTACGGTTCACGGTTTTAAAATTCGGAATTTAAAACTCGAGAACGGTTAGAATATTTTATTAGTCCCGCAAAGACGACCCGTGCATAACCGTAGGTGTAGCGAAGCGTAACCTACGGTTTGGAATCTCGCGATAATCAAGCCCCGCATGGAGCGACACTATGAAATTGATTTATCGTTACAATAATTCATAGTGTCGTCCCTGCGGTACTTTCGTTTTGTGGGGCATTTTACCGTCGGTTACGCACATGTCGCCCCATGCGGGGCTATAATAAATATTTCACTGATATTTACAAAAATT
>JAITAZ010000286.1 GCA_031283825.1 Planctomycetaceae bacterium
TGGCGTGTGGGGTGTCTTTGGCTACTGAGGTTGTTTTGTTAGGAAAAAAATTAGGTTGAAAATGAGGTTGGTTGTACAATATTCATACGTGTTAAAAATATTCCACTGATATATTACAATTTTTTTAAGAATGCGTCGCAATCTTTGTAGAATTTTTGCCAGTCGTTTCCGAAGCATTCTTCGAATTCTTTTATTCTTATTTCGGGCGAGTCTTCTGTTTGAGGGTCTTTGGCGGAAAGTATATTTAAGTATTTTATAAATTGAGTTCCTCGTGATTTTGCTAGAAAAAAAGTCAATCCCCATGCCATTGCGTAATTGTCAACAACGGTGTTTGGGTCGCGCAATAGATTGTCGTTTTTTATCATGTTTTGGATTGGGTCAATTGGTTTTTTCTGGAAATATTTTCTCAAATCTCTCAGACGAATTTCATTAACTTTTGGCGTTAAACTCCATCCTAAACCGTCTTTTTTGTCAGGAGTTTCATGGAATAGCGCGATTCCTTCTGAAAGCCATAATGGATACGGCGCGAATCTCTGTTGCATTCCGTTGTTCATGCTTGCTTGATGAGTCGCCTCATGTACGACTGTTGCAATATTAACAAACGATTCCGGTTGACGTAAATATTGACTCACTGCCCGTGATTCTGCCTTTGTATCGCCTTCGCGAACCGACTCAAATCCAGTCAAATCGCAAAGCACAACCCGATTCGTCAACTTGTTATAATAAGCCAGAATATTACGCGATAACTTCAAACCCTCCGATTCCGCATGTTTGAAAAAATCATCTCTGTTAGAATAAATAATCGCAACAAGAGGAAACTTCGGATCCGCTAATTTTAAACCGCGATTACCCCAATAAATCTTAATTCCGTTGCACACCCGCTCAAGAAGGCGCGAATACCATTGAGCAAATCCTCGCGAGGTCGTATAAACGATCAAAAAATGAGGTTTCTCCATTATTCTATAACCGGATTCTCGCGGAAACTCCAACTCCAACCGCCGAATATGCTCTTGCATCGAATACGCTTTAAACGGTTTGTCGTCTTCATTGCGACTAATTAAATCTTTCGGCGAAATAACGAAATATTGACCATCACGAGACTTAAAAACAAGACCATCACTCGCATCTAACAACGTCTCGCCCGATTCCCGACGAACCTCGCCGCCGTGTTTAAACTCGAAATACTCAAGTCCAAATGAGAACTCGCAACAAAAAAATATTAAAAAAATATTAAAAAAATATTTGAAAAAATTAAAATTCATCTTGGCACACTTTAAAAAAATTGTTACTATCCGCATTGCAACATAAATTGTCCGCAATCGCGAATACATATAGTAAAGAAAAAAACAAAAGAAATCAACAGCAATTTAACGTAATCGTTCACGGTTTTAAATTAATAATTTAAAAATTGTGAACGGTTACAATTTAACAACAGAAGAAATTTCTAAAAACCTATTTTTGTAATATATCATTTGAAAATTTGTTTTATGATGAGATTTCAGCGGAACATTAATTTTGTCCATTGAGTTCCTTACAAAAAGTACGACAACTAACTTTTTACAGTTTAAAAAATACCGAGACAGAATTGTTACGAATATTTACATAGAGATTCCAATTACGCAATCACAATCAAATAAATAAAAACGAACATGCAAAAAAAATCGATTTTTACCGGCGGCGTTATTGTAACATTGATTACAATTTTGATTACGTTTTTAACCTCGTCGTGTCGCAGCACGGATATTGAGTTTCTTGCGAAGACGTCGATAATTCCGGCATACAGCGATAAAATACCCGGTCTTGATTCGCCACATGATAGACGTAAATTGATTCGCGAAAAAGGCGATGTCGGTGCGAAAAAAAATATCCCAGACGACGAACGCGAAACGTTATTCGCTCAATTATGGGAAGAATACAGCGCGTCGCCAGACCCAAATATGAGACGCGAAGCCGTTGACGCAATGACAAAAATTCCATACGCGCATAAAGAAAAATGTATGCTGGAAATTCTAAAAGATGAAAACGCTTTTATAAGAATTTCAGCGATTGAATCGCTAGGCAAAATTTATAACGGAGAAAAAGAAAATATCGCCGACGTATTGATCAATCAAATTAGAACAGACACAGATAAAGACGTAAGAATAGCCGCAATTCGCGAATTAGGAAAACCAATAACAGACCCAAAACTAAATCAAAAAATAACTCTCGCGCTTGGAGATTTACTACACGATAAAATCTTAGCCGTAAAATACGAAACGATGGAATCACTAGGAAAAGTCGTCAAAAAAGACTATGGAAAAGATATAAATCGATGGGTACAATATATCCAAAACCTAAAAGGCGAATCAACCGAACTCCCAAAAGAAAGAACTTGGGCAGAAAAATTACCAGTTATACATCTGCCCATGCTGAAATAAAATAATACTTTTTTGTAATATATCAGTAGAATTTTTTGTAACGATAATTCCTTGAATTATGCTTTCCGTAATATATCAGCGGAATTTTTGTTTTGTTTTGCAACTAGTTGTAGTTTTTTTTAAGGGACAAGAGGGACATTAGGGACAGAAGGGACGTTTTGGTTTAAAATTTGTTTGAAAAGACTCAAGAACAATATTTTTGAGTCTTTAATTTCCGATTCCAAACAACGACGTCCCTAATGTCCCT
>JAITAZ010000294.1 GCA_031283825.1 Planctomycetaceae bacterium
ATTGAACCATCAACGCAATGATTCAACATACGCGGAGTCAAACAACGCTTTTGTATTTTTTGCCGTCAATAAATTCTGCCGAACTCAAAGCGTACCGAGCCAAACTAATTTAAATCGACATCAATTGAATATGCCAATATCGGCAAATGTAAATTCAAATGAGTCAATTTAAGATTTATAAAAAACGTTATGAGACCGAAATTTCAAATGTAAGCTAATGTTCAAAAAATAAAAGAGCGGGGATTCTACCAACAACCAAGTTTCCTGTCAATACCCAATTAAAAAAAGATAAAGAAAGCTAATAACCCCCGATCCGGTAGGCGGTAATAGATCAGGTAGGCGGTCACCTACCGGATCTGGGGCAACAAGTCCCTATTGAGTCATTAACCACTAACTAAAATCTAGGATTAACGACTCAAAAGAAAAAAAATCCTACGCCCTGAAAGGGCTGCGTAGTTTTAACCCACCGCAACGCGGTGGGCTAGAATTTTAAAAAGCACAAATATCTGCCGTTGCCTACCTCTTGAACAGTTACGTTTTTTTGTAATACTTCTGTATAAATTTATTTTATCTTTACTGTTCATTAGATAAATAACCATCGATCAGGTAGGCGAACTTATGGTCGCCTACCTGATCGGTGATCAACCTGATCGATAAACGCCTACGGAATAGTTACAATATTTCAAACCCGTGAACGGTTACGATATTATTTACACATCAATTCACACTATGTCAAACGTAGTGCCGTTGTTTTTTTGCGCAACTTTTTAGACGCTTTCCGCTCGTTATTTATTTTTATGAAAACCGAAAAACCTCAATCGCTTTTTAATAAAGGATTTATTGCTTTAGTTATTACTCAATTTACAGTTGCGTTTAACGATAACGCTTTTCGTTGGTTGCTTGTGCCAATCGGGAAAGAGTACGCTAACGACGATTTAGTCCGATTTCTTGGCGGTGCGTTTTTGATACTTCCATTTTTGATCTGGACGTCTATCGCCGGTTACGTAACCGACCGATTCAGCCGACGAAATGCAATTATCTGTTGTAAATTAGTCGAAATATTACTGCTCGGCGCGGCAATTAGCGTGATTTGTCTCGGTCCTAGTATCGCTGAAGCCAAAATCTCTAATGATAAAATGCCGAATAAAATTATTATTCTACTCGGAATCATGTTTTTACTCGGTTCTCAAGCCGCGTTTTTTAGTCCGTCGAAATACGGAACAATCCCCGATCTTGTGCCTCATTCAAAAATCTCTTCCGCCAACGGTATTATTGTAATGTTCACGATGCTTGCTTGTGTTTCGGGTCAAATTCTTGGCGGTTATGTTTTTTACTGGACGACCATTTACGAAAATAATCTCCCAACCGGCATTCCGGGAGGGACGCGAATTTGGATTACCGCAGTTGTACTTCTTGGCGTATCTGTAATCGGACTTATTTCTAGTTTTTTCATTCCTAAAATGAACCCTGTCGCGCCCGACACGAAGTTTCCGCTCAATCCATTTCTCCAAACCGGACGCGATCTCGCCGCATTGTTTTCGTATCGTAATTTATTTTGGGTTTCGATTGCCAGCGCTTTTTTCTGGGGACTTGCTGCGCTCGCTCAAAATAATATCGATAAATTCGCTACAGAATTTCTGCTAGTTCAACAACAACACGTTACTATTCTTGCCGCCGTTTTGACTATCGGAATAGGCATTGGCGCGGTGTTTTGCGGTTGGCTTTCCGGTAAACGAATCGAACTTGGACTCGTTCCTATCGGCGCATTTGGAATGGGATTTTTCATTTTAATTCTTGGATTCGCTCCGGGTCATGCCGCCGATGTCAATGCCGGTTGCGGAACTCCTTTTATGTTGCCGTATATTTTCACGACGGCGGTAATGCTGCTGACCGGACTTTGGGCGGGCTTGTACGATATACCGTTAGCGGCTTACATTCAAGAAAAAAGCCCCGCCAAGAAAAGAGGACGAATGATCGCCGCTTACAATTTCATGACTTTTTCCGCAATGTTTTTATTTATCGGACTTGGGCTTCTCGGGGCGAAAGTCTTTGAATTGTTTTTTAATCATCCGAGTTTAATCATTTGGATTTCTACAGGTTTGATAACGATTGCCGTCAGCGTTTTGTTAGCGTATTGGTTTAATGCGGAGTTTATTATTTTTTCGTTACGAATATTATTCCGCGTGATTTATCGTCCGAAATATGTCGGCGTTGAGAATATTCCTCTTGAGGGCGGCGCGTTATTGGTTTCGAATCATGTTAGTTTGCTGGACGGATTGATTATGTACGTTGGATGTCCGCGAAACATTCGATTTCTTGCATTCGAGCCGATGATTCCAAAAATTTTTGAAGGTTGTGCGCGAGCGACAAAACTGATTCGGATTCGTCCAGAAGACGCTAAAAGCGTTGTTCGGGCGTTGAAAGCGGCGCGTGAAGCGTTGCAAAACGGCGAGATTGTCGGAGTTTTTGCCGAAGGCGGAATTACGCGAAATGGTCAGATGAAAGCGTTTGAATCTGGATTTATGTCGATTTTGAAAGGGACGAAAAACATTCCGGTTATTCCTTGTCATATTGGCGGACTTCACGAAAGTATGTTCGGTTACAAGTACGGCGAAAAAATTAAACTTCAACCAAGACATTTATTAAACGACGTAATTATTGCATTTGGAAAGCCGATTTATAATCCGTCGTTTCCGCAGCAAGTTCAGCTTGCGGTTCAGGAACTTGGCGTTGACGTTTATGCAAATCACAATAAAAAATTGTTGCCGATTCCCGCGAAATCGTTTATTAGAACTTGTCGAAATCGCGGACGTAAGTTGATGTTTGCGGATTCGACTGGTATTCAGCTTAAAGGTTATCGATTTTTGACGGCAGCGTTAATTATGCGGAAGTTGCTGAAAAAATATGTGCTAAATTCACGCGAGAATGAACTCAATATAGGAATATTAGCACCAATGTCAGTTGGAGGAAGTATTTTGAATTCGGCGATAATTTTAGACCGCCGCGTTCCGGTAAATTTGAATTTTACATTTGGAAACGAAGGAATAAATTATTGCATCAAACAAGCCGGAATTAAAAGCGTTATGACAAGCCGGAAAGTAATGGAACGATATCCAGACTTAAAACTCGACGCGAAAATAATCTGTTCGGAAGATTTAATTCCGAAAATTTCGTTATGGATGAAAATTTATTATTTCGGCATTGCAACGATTTTACCTTCATGGATTCTTGAAAAGTTTCTTGGACTTTGTCGAAAGAATATTAACGACGAGCTTGCGGCGTTGATTTATACGTCTGGTTCGACAGGTCGTCCGAAAGGCGTTATGTTGACGAATAACAATCTTGCTGAAGTTGGACGCGGATTTGTCGGCGCGTTGAATTTGAATCGCGAGGATACGATACTTGGATTTTTACCGTTTTTTCATGCGTTTGGTTTACTTGGTAATTTCTGGTTGCCGATTTTTTGCGGCGGCGCGGGAGTTTTTCATTTCAGTCCGTTGGAACCGCAAAAAATAGGCGAAATGGCAAGAAAATATCCGGTAACTTTTTTAGCCTCAACTCCAACGTTCTTAAGAAATTTTCTACGCAAGCGTCCTAAAGAGGATTTTGAAAAAATTCATACTGTTATGACCGGCGCGGAAAAATTGCCAATCGATTTGATTGAAGCATGGCAAGAAAAGTACGGCATTCGACCGAGCGAAGGATTTGGCGCGACAGAGTTATCGCCGTTACCGGCTACGAATGTCCCTGAGTGTCGGACGTTTGACAAGTTTCATATTTATCGCAAGGACGGTTCGATTGGTAGAGCGATTGTAAATGTTGTGGTCAAGGTAATTGATATTGAGTGCGGAGCAGATTTACCGCCAAATGAAGTAGGAATGATTGTAGTTAAAGGTTCTATTGTGATGAAAGGATATTACAAGCAACCGGAATTAACGGAGAAGGTTTTAAAAAATGGTTGGTATATTACGGGCGATATCGGCAAGATGGACGAGGACGGTTTTGTTTGGATTACGGGGCGTCGGACGAGGATTTCAAAAATTGCAGGAGAGATGATTCCGCATATTTTGATTGAGGAAGAGATTCAAAAAATAATTACAAAAACGTTGGAGGAATCTGCTAAATCTGACGACGGCGTTGAGCCGTTAATTGCGGTAACGGCGTTACCGCATTTGACTCGGGGCGAGCAGATTGTTGTCTTGTACAAGGAGTTGCCGTTGACTCCGCATGAAATTATTGAGCGATTAATTGTTTCGGGTTTACCTCATTTATGGATTCCTCGCGTTGATGGATTTTTCAAAGTTGAATCGATCCCCGTACTAGGAACCGGAAAACTAGACCTAGCCGCAATAAAACAAAAAGCTGAAGAATTACACAATTTGTAATTGTAATATTTCAGTAAAAATTGTGTAACCGTTCATGGTTTTAAACGCGGATAATAGGGGGATTTTTTAAACGCGGATAATAACGGATTGGACGGATAATCGCGGAAAATGCAAATGGCGATTTTAATATTTATAAAATTGTATTATTTATTTAGGTTTATTTAGTTATAATTTTCACACTTAATTAGTCTTATAATTTCTCATTCACTCCATTCTTTATCCCCTTTAATCTATTGACTTCTCTACCACCAAAGCATCATTCCCATTCTCCGCGATTATCCGTCCTATCAGCTATTATCCGCATTTAAAATTCCCCCTAATTATCCGTGATTTAAAAACCGTGAATAGTTACAAAAATTCTACCGGTATAATTCTTCAATAAATGATCGCATTATTTCGGCGAAACTTTTTATCAACGATTTAGAATACAGAGCGGCGTCATATCGAAAGTTAATCATATAACGGTCGTCGTTGCGATGTAACAACAAATCGAAATTATAAATCTGAACGTCGCAGTCGAATGTTATTTCCATCCCCTCAAAAAAATTTGACGGAATACGATACGTTAAATCATCGTAAGTTAAATTTGAAACAGCCGGTTTTTCGGCGTAAATATCCGCTTGAAACAAATAATTGAAATTGCTGCAAAAACCGAATTTTTCCGCCGCTAAATTTACCGTAAACGCCGTGTGATTTTTAAGAATACAATAATATTGCTCTTTAACCGATAACAACAACTCCAACGGCGTTAAAGAACGGTTCAATCTGATTCCCGCCGGAAAACAACGCACAAATAACCCTACATCGTTGTCGAGTTGTCGTCCGATTCTTCCGGCGGTTTCTGTACTAAAAAAAACATATTCGCCGCCGATGAATTTATTAACGGCATAACATAATCCAGTTAAAAAAAGAACATTCAACGAAATCTCATTAGAACTGCAAAATTGCCGCGCACGTTTTCCCGATACAAAAACATCAACCGTTTCAGATTCGCGTTTTTTTGATAAATTTTTAGATTCCAAAATCTGCGAATCTTGCGTTTTGATAATGTCGGATTCAGACAAATTCTCTTTACGGCTCGACGACAAATTTAAGTTTAACGTACCGGAATAATGTTGAAACAGTTCGGCATAAAATTGTTCTGAACTCGCAAAAGATTGGCTGTTTCTGTAAATAAATTCTTCATTTCCTTCGTTGATTCCATTTCCGTTGTCCGGTTGAATCGATTGACCGGCGTACAATTCAAGAATATTTTTAATCAAAATATTTCTTGTTATTCCGTCATAATAAATATGATGAAACGCCATCAATAAATAAACGGCGTCGCCGTCAACAACATAAATTTCTGCAAAATAAAGCGGGTCATTGAGAGGATTCGGATGAAATTCTTTTCTATCTATTAAACGATTCAATAAGTCTGTCAATTCTTTTTGCGTAACGTTACGAATATTGACCGGTATGATATCGGCGCCGTCTTGTTTTTTCCAATATGGTTTGCCGTCGAAAATTTGAATATTCGCTTTGATAAAACGATGACTGTTGACCGTTTGATTAAAAGCGTCGGCAAGTTTATAGACGTTAATATCCGATGCAAATTTTAATAGCGTCGGCATCATGTACATTCCGCCGGCATTTAAACTGTACATATAATATTTTTCCTGCTCGTCTGAAAGCCGATAACGTGTCGCGGCGTTTTGTTGCTCGGTTATTAGTTGTTCAATATTCGTTTCGATTTCATTGACAAATTGAGCAATAAATTTTTCGTCAAACAAAGCGTCGTTGTATTTGCAAAGATGATTGTATGAGCCTTGAGATTCCATCGCGATAAATTCTAACGGAATAAACGGAATTGAATTTTCGCCGACACTCGACTGAATGAAAGAATGAATAAATCTTTTATCTTCAACAAACGGATTCTGATTATTATCTGCAAGATTCCCGTGAAAAATATACAATAATAACGGTTTCGATAAATCCGGTAATTTTCCCCATTCCGGTTTTGATGACTGCTTGTTTTTGATAAGCATTTCATGGGCGCATTGAGTCGATAATTTAATTGCCGATTCCGCCGCCCGACAATTTTCAACCGCAGACTTATTTTTATCATGCGTAACAACAATTGGAATCGTTTTGATAAACGCTCCAACGGCTCGCGGATTTACCTTGTCGCGTCCGACAGTAATAAACAAAAACAAAACGTCCGATATTCCGCAATGACTCGAAACCGCTTTGACAAACGAACTCATGTAAACGCTGTTAGGCGAAACGTTATTCGCCTTACAAAATGCGTTTATTGACTCTGCCGATAATAATTTGCCGGAATGAAATTTCGTACCGCCCGCCGGTTTGTCGAGTTGTTTTTGTTCAGGCAATTTCGTTAAGTCTCCGCATGATTTTATTCGCCGAACTAATTCGTTACATTTATCATCAACGTCTGACGAAACAAGTTGTTCTTGTTCTTTTAAACCTGCCGTCAACGCCGTAGGTTGTCGCTCTGACGCAACTTTTTCACCGCGATATGCGGCGGCGATATCTTCTAAAAGAATCTTTTGAGAAAAACCGTCCATAATCGAATGATGAATATCAAAAAGCATTACCACAGAAGACAATGTCTTATAAATTTTACTACGAAATAAAAGCCCGCCGGACATTAAATTAAACGGACAAATAAACGTTTTCTCTTCTTGCGCGAGTTCTTCATCGTTTATTTGATTGACTGTTTCGATTGTAATTGTTGCGTTATTATTCCGTTGCCATGCGTAATTATCGCCGTTCTTAACTAAACGAGCAGTAAGTAATGGATGAGCCGAAATTGCAGTCTTGACTGCCGAAGCAAGTTTTTCTATATCCGTTTTTTCAGAAAATT
>JAITAZ010000440.1 GCA_031283825.1 Planctomycetaceae bacterium
TAAATCTGGGGGGGCTTGCGGATAGTCTGAAATGGCGGACAATTGTACGCCGTTTTGATTTCGCGTCAAAACGGTTTCGTCAAATTGACGTCGGGGCGTGGCGCAGCCTGGTTTAGCGCGTCTGACTGGGGGTCAGAAGGTCGAAGGTTCAAATCCTTTCGCCCCGATTTCTGCAATTTAATTCGCAATTGAAAAACGCGAAAAAATCAAAACGACATTTTCAATTGCTAACTAACAATTGATCCTGTTCTTGGTTCGACCGCACAAGTCGTTTAAAATTTAACTTTTGAACTACCTCTCAACCTCTCAACAATAACCAAAGAAATGATTAAAACATTAACCGCTTTCACCCGCGAAGTCGATGATATCGAACTCGCCGTTTCAGAGATTCTTGAACAACTTCAACTCGAAGAAAATCTACTCGCCAATAAAGTTGGCATAATTCATTGTTCAACAGATTTTGTCGACTCCGGCGTATTCCACGCACTTTGCGAGAAACTTCCTTTTCCTGTCGCCGGAATTACAACTCTCGGCAGCGCAGTACACGACGAAATCGGCGAAATTATCCTCACCGTAATGATACTAACAAGCAATAACGTAAATTTCGCCGTCGGAATCACAGACCCAATCACCTCACGAAACGAAGAAGTACTTCGCGCCGCTTACGAAAAAGCAACAGCTAATTTGTCCGGCAAACCCGCTCTCGCAATTAGTTATTTTCCACTGTCAACCGCCGCATTCGGAGCAGGCGGAGACTTTGTCGCAACTACATTATCGCAAATTTCCGGCGGCGTCCCAGTGTTCGGAACTATGCCAATCGATAACACTCACGACTTCCACGAAGCAAGAATTCTCTACAACGGAAACGATTATTACGATAGATTCGCGTTTATCTTAATTCAAGCAGAAAACATTAAACCGCGATTTTATCTCATCTCTATCTCCGATGAAGATATTCGAAAAGAAAGAGGAATCGTAACAAACGCAAATGGAAATTTACTCTACTCAGTCGATAATATTCCTATACTTGAATATCTCAAAGTTAAACTCGGTCTAGCACTCGACGAGAAAGACCCTAGCTCCGTTCACATGATTCCACTGCTAATGGATTTCGGAGACGGCGCAACGCCAGTTGTCCGCGCGATGAATAAATTCAACGAAGAAAATGTCGCTGTTTGCAGCGGAGAATTAGTAAACGGCGTTACTTTGCTCACCGGAAAATTCAACAAAGAAATCGTACTGCGAACTACCGCCCAAATTCTAAAGAAAATTTTAGAAACAGAAAAAAACGCAAACGGATTACTAATCTATTCGTGCGCCGCAAGATACTGGACGCTCGGTTTAGACTCAACCGCCGAACTAGAAATTATGAAAGACTCACTCGCAAAATCAAAAGTCCCGTATCTCACAGGTTATTCATGCGGAGAACTTTGTCCAGTGCAAAGTCCAAGCGGAGAACAAATCAGCAGAATGCACAACTACACGTTCATCGCTTGCGCTTTTTAAAACACAAGACAATAAATCGCCGCGACATTTCAGCAGATTTTTTGTTACAAAAATTCGGCAGATTTTTTGTTACAAAAATTCAACTGAATAATTAACGTTTCAAACTTGCCGACGAATCGTCTCGCCGACAAAATTTCAACCCCAATTAAAGGAGTAAATTAAAATGAACTCAAACCTGAAACAGATTCTAATTATCGTTACGATAATTATCTTCCCGCAGATTCTTTTCGCTCAAGACAACGCGGAGAATCTCAAAAACTCGAAAGACGCACATCGCGAAATCGTTTACGAATATAATAGAAGTCCGACGCCTGAAGCATCGGCGGATTGGAGAAAAAGTTATTTCAAAATTACGGTTTCTCCGCAGAAATTTTTGTATCCGATTTTGAAACATCGGCTAAACGTTCCGCTTGTTCACACGGAATTCGATAACGCTTATCCGTTTTACACGGAAGCGACGTTGGAATTAAATAAAGTCAGACATGAACAGTTGAAAAATTGTTGGCAGTCGAAAGAATATAAATCGCTAGATAAACAAGCCGACGCCGCTAAAATCTCGCAATTGGAGTCTAGTTATTTCCCTGTTTTTGTGCATCCTCCGAAAGTCGGCGGTAATAATAATTCGATTACTCCAGAAAAAGAAAAAGAAATTTACAACCGTTTGTCAAAAGTTTATCAATTGCTCGAAAAAGGCAGCCGAAGCAGATTTTTCAAATGGGATGAAAATAACGAACTACGCGGCGTCGCAACTCAAATGGCATTCATCAGCGATATACGCAAACTAGGAATCTACCTAGCCAATAAAGCCGATTGGGAAATTCGTAACAAAAATTACGACGACGCTGTTAAAACGATCAAAGTTGGTCTTACTATGAGCAATCATGTTATCAATTCGCCGATTAGTCTTTTTGTGTCGGCGCTTGCCGGTAACGGAATAAATAACGTGATGCATCGTCAATTATTGCATCTTATTTCGCAACCTGACGCGCCGAATTTGTATCCGGCATTGACGCAACTCCGCCCAAATTTTAACGCTTTGCCGAATATAGCTAACTCGGAAAAATTCGGATTCGTTTTTTACAAGCCGATTAAAAAGGAATTGTGGGCTAATATCGACAAAGCGTCAGAATCAGAATGTAAAGACATCGTTGAACAAATTGCAGAATTATTTTACGCGGTGAGTTTTCTTGATTATGAGACAAGCGAAGTTTTTAAGAATCGAGATTATTCGCGAACCAAAGTGTTTTCGGCGTTTTGTATTTTTTCGTATATGCCCGCGAAACAACGGCTACGGGAACGCGGATTCTCGGAGGAAAAAATCAATTCGCTTTCATTGTGTCAAGTGATCGCGCCGTATGCTATTGAGAAGATTAACGATGCTTATGATCATTTATGCGTTGCTAGTACATTTAAGCCGTTTGAGGTTCGTGATACAGTCTATTGGGCTGAACGCGATTTGTATAAAAAACTGTTTTCAGATGCCAATTCGACTGTTGATTATCTTCTAATGTTAATAACGCCGGGAGTCAGCGCTGGGCAAGATTCTATATTTCGAACTGATCAACTTTTCGACGTATTAAAAATAACGGAAGCGATTAGACATTATATTGCGGTTCACGACGGAAAGTTGCCTGAATCTTTAGACGTAATCAAAGAAACGCCAATCCCGAAAACAGACCTCTTTTCAGGAAAACCTTACATTTACAAGGTCGAGGGCAAAAAGATTACAATCGAATACGCGACATGGAACACCGAAAAACCAGATTCGCGTTTAGAAATTGTTGTAGAATAATTGTAATTAGTCAGCCGGTAAGCGATCTTTGGCGAGAGGTCGTTTACTAGGCGATAAAAATAATATTGTTTTGAGTAGTTGCATAATTTTTGTAACGAATATTGAGTTGATATGAGTTTTCGTAGCGTTATATGTCGATTAGTTGCGTTGCTTGATATTGTGTTGATAATGCTTGGATTATTGGTGATTTGCACGGCGAATTCGCAGATTATCAACGACAACGAAGCACGAGTAGCGTTGAGCGCTGAAGAAATTGATCGTGTAGATTCAGATGCAGAAACGATGCGTCAACGATTGATAGCGTCTCAATTGTTGAGGGGTTTAACTTTGGTTTATGCTGAAACGGCGCAAGGTACGAATTTCGACCGATGTTTTCTACTTGACGCAAATGGAAAACTCGGCAAAGAAATTCAACTAGTAAATGCGAAACGTCCGTCTGACGTTCCAGAAATCACGCCCGGCATGACAATCGTATTACTAATAAGCGACGCAGGTTTCGACAGCAAATGGACTCCAAAACGAATCCGAAATATCGAAACAACTTTCGAAATAAAAATCGTTACACTATACAATATTAATTTAGGATTGTAACAAATTATTCGTAACATATCAGTAGAATTTTCCGAAACGTATTTTAACAGTTTCCGCAAACCTCATTTAAAACCTAATTTTTCTTACTAATTCTACTGTATTGACTATCCATAAATTATTTTGTACAATGTAGTTTCGAGTGTGATTTTTAGACTTTTCTAAAAAATTGTGGCAAGGAGGCTTTACATTGGGTAAGCGTTATAGAATTACTGATGAATCAAAATTGGATGGTTGTTTGGTTAGTC
>JAITAZ010000442.1 GCA_031283825.1 Planctomycetaceae bacterium
AGGTCGCGTCGGCGGCGTTAGCCGACGGTAAATCTGAAATGATTTTAATTATTGTCGAATCCATTTTATCGTTGCCTTCGGCAACGCGACCTTTCGGCGAAAGGTCGCCTACCTGAGTCGGTGGTCGCCTACCTGATCTATTACCGCCTATCTGATCAATAAACGCCTACTGACGGACAAATACTGCGTAACATGAGTTATAAATATTAAAATCGCCATTTGCATTTTCCGCGATTATCCGTATTCACCAAAAAAATCCGTTATTATCCGCGTTTAAAACTCGTGAACGGTTACACAAATTATCTATAATTTCCGCTGTTGTTGTACATTCCTCTTTCTCCTCCGCCTGTCATTACGTGTCCGTAGTATCTTGTTAAAACAGATGCAGTCAACAACGAAAAGCCCATTATACGTTCCATCGGCGCGATTATTCTCGCTAATGCTCCATCCGTCGTTACCCATCGATCCTCAACTACAAATACTCTGTCGCCCGGAAGTAATTGATAATTTGTATGCGTTCCAGCAAAAGCCGTTACGTCAACCCAATCTACCGGCAAAATTATCGGCTTGTGAGAATTGCCAATCGGTCTCGCTACCCATATCCGCTTCGACGCATTAGGAGTTAAACCATTACAATTAGCTATCGCTCGCAAAACGTCTTCGTTGCCGGTATAAGGAAATCTCAAAACTTGCTCGCCGCCAGTCAAAGATTGAAAAATTACAAAATAATCTTTACTATTATACGAGAAAACGTCAATCGCAACTTGCGGATGCTCAAGCGCTTTCGATAAATGTAACTCTATCGCCTCCCTACACTCTGGAATCGTTAACCCCGAAACTAATACCCTCCCATACGACCCGAGAGTAATATATCCATCAGGTCCAACAAGATGCGTTCCCGCAATCTGCTCTATGTCAGACATCTTCACAAGCTGCAACGAAACAATCGGCTCGCCAAGCGCCGTAAGTAAATGATCCTTAATCCTTTCCTCCGCCTTTCGTAACGATAATCCGTCTATCTTGACCGAACCATAAGAACCGCCAAGCTGAATCGTACCGCCCGGCTCAATCGGATAATTACCATGAAGCACCGGCTCCTCATCCATCATGCCAAGCACGTTAAGCTCGACTATGTCAAATACACGCAAAACGTAAGGGTCTTTGGGAACAAGATGTAACGCCTCAACCGAAATTATGTCCGGCGGTTCAATCCAGTAATCGGGCAAAATCGTTTTCGACGCCTCCGTAGGCATATCGCGAAAGCTCGGCGTTCCGGTAGGCTTAGGATCAAACCACGCCGTAAGAGCTACACATCCCGCAAAATACAACAAAAGAAAACAACAAAATATCAGCTTTATGATTGCTTTCATAAAATTCAACTCCTTTAACAACTTCTCCTAAAAACTTTTATTAGAAAATCTCGCAACCTATAACCCACAATCATACTCAAACTACAGGATCGTCATAAACCTAAACCATAATTCAAACAGAATAAATTAATCAATAAAACCGATTTAAGAATAACAATCACTATAATCGATATGAATTATTGCAAAAAAAGATAATATTTCAACAAAATATTTGTAACGATAATTCTACAAAATCCTGCTTTCCAATTTTTATTCTTAATTCTGCGTATTCTACATTAAAATTAACGTTAAATTTAAACGCAAAAAACGTAGAATATTAAAGGAAAAAACGAATAGCTACAAAATATTCAACTGTTATATTACAAAAATTTAAATTGATAGTTACCTTGTTACCCCCCCTTGTAAAGATGTAAAGTAGTTGTAGAATTTTCGGGCTTATATTGGTTGTTGTCTTTTTTGTTTTTAATCCGTATTGACCTTTTAGAGTTTTGAGAAAAATTTAAAACTATGCGTTGAAAATACATCGGTTGAAAACAATCGCAAGTACAGATCAATCGGATTATTAAGTATTTCGCAAATTTAACGTTTATGCAGTAATTAGACGTCAACAAGATAATACGTTGTCAATTGCTTGTCAAATATTTGCGAATATACGTAAGAATCTAACGATATTTGATATAAGACAATACGTCGCTCATGGTTTGAAATGTCAAGTTAGACATAATCGACATTTATTTGATTAAAGACGAGCGGCGACTGGTTTATTGTTTGATTGAGCAACATAGATTTAGAGCTTTGCCTTTGGAACTCCGCCGTGTGGCAGAGGAGGCGTTTTTTCAGGAAACATTTTAAGCAACCCGCACTTGAATTTTCGTTTAGAGCCGCCGACTTACCTGTTGGAAAGTCAGCTTTTTAGCAAATAGCTCTCACACTACCGAAATCCATAGTACGAGTTGGTATATTTTTTTGCAGGAAAATAAGTTGTGGTTAATCTAAACCTTATTCGAGGACTGGATTCTAATGAAGAGAATTGGGATAGCCAGGTAGAAGCAGCTCTCAACGGAGCATTGATGGAAGAAAACGACTGGGGAGGTCAAGAAATTTCATCAAATCAAATTACGGAAGGCAAAGTTGTTCGTATTGAAAAAGAAAAAGGAATTGTAATCGTTGATATCGGTTACAAAAGCGAAGGTGTCGTTCCGCTTAATGAATGGGACGAAGAAAGTAATCCTCCCAAAATTGGCGATGTAGTTAAGGTCTTGATAGAGGAGGCGGAAGATGAAGTTACGGGCGAAGAAATTCGCGGGATGATCAACTTAAGCAAAAAGAAAGCGGCAAAAATCGAAGCATGGGACAACATGATGAAAGCAGTAAAAGAAAACGACATTATTACTGGTCATGTTATGCGTAAAGTTAAAGGCGGCTTGCTTGTTGATATTGGAGTGCCTGTATTTCTACCGGCTTCGCAAGTAGATGTAAGACGTCCAAATGATATTGGCGAATTTCTCGACGTAGATATTCAATGTATGATTCTAAAGATAGACGAAATACGACGTAATATCGTTGTAAGCCGTCGTGCGGTAATTGAGAAAGAACGTATTGAGAGACGTACTGCGTTATTAAATCAGCTAAACGAGGGCGAAATCAGAAAGGGTACAATTAAGAATATCGCAGAGTTTGGCGCGTTTATAGATTTAGGCGGAATTGATGGTTTACTTCATATTACCGACATGAGTTGGGGGCGAATCAATAATCCGAATGAGTTGGTCAAGTTTGATCAGGAGGTCGAGGTTGTGATTCTTAGTATTGATCGTGAAAAAGAGAAAATTTCTCTTGGTTTGAAGCAGAAGACAGCGAGTCCTTGGATGGACGTAGAGACGCGGTATCCGGTAGGTGCACGGGTTAAGGGCGTTGTTGTCAATGTGATGAGTTATGGTGCTTTTGTCAAACTGGAAGAGGGGGTGGAGGGGTTAGTTCACATCAGCGAGATGTCTTGGACGAAACGTATTTCGCATCCTAACGAAATTCTTTCAGTGGGCGATACAATAGAGGTAGTTGTTCTCATGATAAATAAAGAGCGGCAAGAAATTTCGCTTGGAATTAAGCAAGCGCAGGAAAATCCGTGGGATATTGTTGATGAAAAATATCCAGTTGGTCAAGTTGTTGAGGGGATAGTTCGCAATTTGACTAATTACGGCGCGTTCATTGAGATTGAGGAGGGGATTGACGGCTTGTTGCATATTAGCGATATGTCGTGGGTTCGCAAGATTACGCATCCGAATGAGGTAGTTAGCAAGGGGCAGAAAATAAAGTGTCAAGTGTTATCTATTGACAAGAAAAATCATAGGATTGCGTTAGGATTGAAACAGTTGTCGGAGGATCCTTGGGAGACAAAGATTCCGGCGAAGTATCAACCGAATCAGATGGTGAAAGGCGTTGTTACGAAGATTACGAATTTCGGGGTATTTATCAATTTGGAGGAGGACTTGGAGGGGTTGTTGCATATTTCCGAGTTAGCGAATCACAAGATTGAGAATCCGGGCGACATTGTGAAGGTTGGCGAAGAAATTGAGGTAAAGGTTTTGAGGGTTGATCCGGACGAGCGAAAAATAGGACTTTCAAGAAAACGCGCCGAGTGGGCGGAGGAACCTGAAAAGAATGCAGCGACCAATGCGAATGCCGCGA
>JAITAZ010000493.1 GCA_031283825.1 Planctomycetaceae bacterium
TATCGGTGGAATATTTTTAACAACATTTTTCCGCGATATTCTGCGAATTCTGCGTTTAAATTTGATAAAAAATTATAACGCAGAAAACGCAGAAAATTAGGAAGCGTAATTTGAAAAAAATATCGTTACAAATATTCATTTGTTACCGTTCAAAGTAGGTAACCGTTCACGGATTTTTTTCTTGTGAACGTTTACAATTTATATTAATTTAAATTATGTTTTGATTCAAATTAAAATTCTCTCTGTGAACTCTGTGTTCTCTGTGGTTAATAAAAAAACGAATTATTAGAGATTCCCTAATATCAGATTTTAAGCTCTGGTTTAAAATTTCTACTGAAACATTTACGACAACTTACTCAATAGCTAGACAATTTTATTGCGTAGATTATCTATCTTTTGCAATCTTACACGAGGCGGAGGAATTTTTGAGAAAATACGGCAAGTTTAACGATTTTTCTAATTATTCCGGTTAGGTCAAGCCGATTAAATGCACAGAAACATCCGTAGAAAAAATAATTCTCAGCCCAATCCGACAAATTATCGTTACAAAAAATAAAATCAGAGTTCAACGCTATCGAGAAAAAATCATGCAAAAGAAACCTTCCACAAATATTGATAAACAGACTCCAATTACTCGACTATTAATAACATCAACAAAAACGCTACAAATAAATTTGACGTTTTTGCTCGACGTTTTTTTACGTTTAATTGTCTCTGTTATTTTAAGTCGTTTACACGCTAAAAATCAGCGTCGTCAAGCTCAACGTCCGCAAGACGTAAAGGAAAATCCGCCCATCGGAAAATTAACCCTTGCGCCCGCACGACAACAGATTGTCAAACGCGGTTTACGTAATAATTCTCTTGCGATTTGTTCGCGTTTTATTACGCCGCTTGCAATATTCGGGGTAACATTTCTAACAATAATATTTTCCGGCTGCTCCCACACCGGAGTCAATAGAGGTCATATTATTAGTCTCGAATATAATCGCCCGCCTTGGATCGGTTGCCCGCCAGATACAGGTTGCGATACAGAACGAACTTGCAAATTAGGACACAACCAATCCTCTTGCAATTGCAACGATAATTCACAAACGACATCAGGAAATAACGGTAAAAAAATTCGACGTCATTGCGGACTAAAACCAAATTGCAGCCCCAATCACCCTTGCTGCGAAACTCCGGGTTGCGGAATGTGGATCGACCCGTCAGACCCAAATTCATTTGGAATTAATCCGCGAATGCCAAGAGCTTGCGGCTTGACTCCCTTTTGCAGCCCCATGAAACCTTGCGGCATGACGCCCAATTGTGGTCGCACGTCTGTCAATCCGTATCTTCCCAATAACGCCGCTTTCATGACGCCATACGGAATCAATAATCCCTACGCCAATTTAAATAACTTTCCCGCAAACGGTTTCAACGGAGGACTCAACTCCGCCTTAATAAACGGTTTAACTCTACCATCGCTAACTCTTCCATCTCTGCCCATAACCTCGACGCCCGTTATCTCCAATTCGCCAACGCCAATTTCAACTCCCCCAAACGTCCCAAACCCAAACGGAAACAACAATAACAACAATAACGGAACATCGCCCAAACCAAACCCGCCTAAACCCGCAACCATCGCCGGACCAAACGGGATTCTCGTTTCAATGGGAATTGTTCCGGGCGTTTCTGCAATTAACGGAGGAGGTTACGTTGCAGCAAGCGGAGTCGCTACGCCGCAAGGATTAGTAATGACCCCAAACGGAATCCAATTGCCAAACGGAACAGTCAATACTCAAATGGTAATAAAGGTTTGCGGCTCGCATCCGAGATGCAGTCCATCGCACCCCTGCGGAATGACCCCTAACTGCGGAATCGCTGTACCAGTCGGTTTAGTCTCAAATAACGCCGCACCGTTAGCGGCTGAAATTATCGCAAGAAACGCTCAAAACAACGGAGTCGTAAACGCTAACGTAATCGGTAACGGCGGTGGAGTCGGCGGAATCGGAGTCGGCGTAGGCGTCGGTAATATTTACAACGGTTATCCGAATTATAACGGTTATAACGGCTACAATAGTTACGGCAACGTTTTACAGGTCAACGGAATTTCGCCGCAGAATTTTCGTAACGGAATAAATTACGCCGCCAATCCAAATCGTAATTCAATTCCTAATAATTTCAATTCGGCTAATATCAATTCGTCAAATTATCCGCAACTTTCAAACAACACCGCCGCATACAGAACACCGCCGCCGTTACAACCGGAATTGTCCGATAATGAACAGATGGAAGACGAAAATCCTGACGACGAAAACGAAAATTCAATCGACGAAACTACGATTACAAATCAAGGTAAGAAATCGTCAATGCCATTGCCGCGATTCCACTCCGTGCCAACCGAACCAACTTTTAATCGACGAAAAGGAATTCCTGTACAAAAAATCTCAGACGAAAACGCAATCAATAAAGTCTCACAAAATCATTACAAAAATAACGCCGACACAACAGACACAACCGCTATCGAACGCGCTTACTTAGAAGGTATGGTAACTGCCCTAGACGAAATCGAAAACGAACTCGATTCACAAGCAGACAAATTCGAAAACGCTAAAATAAAAAATCTCGCCCTCGAAAAAGCTGAAAAATTACAAGCTAAAATCGACGCAAAAACAAAACGAGACGCCGAAATCGCCGAAATCTCCGAATTTGAAAATCAACAAAAACAACTACGCGAACTCGCCATACAAGCCGAACAACTCAAATTAGAACAACAAAAAAACGCAAAAATTTTAGCAAAACGTCAAGCCGAACTCGATGAAGAATCACAAAATTTAATAATCGAAAAAAATCGGTTGCGTCAAGAACAAATCGCCGCAATAAATTCTCAATCTACTAGAATTGCAAACCAACAAATCGCCGATCAAAACAACTCAAATATCCAAACCGCAAACTACCAAAACACAACTAAAAATAACGAAACCATTTTCGCCTCCGCCGTAAACTTCTTGAATGGTAACGCAAAAAAACAAGATAATTCCGAATCAAATCAAAAAAATAAAACGCAAAAAATAAACGCAAAAAATAACGCTACAACTAAAGATATTGCAAAAAATAACGCTCAACAAAAATCAAATAATAGCTCAAATTCAAAACGTCCGCAAAACGCAAATCAATCGACAGGAACAATCAGCAGAATTTTGTCTCCTGTTACAAATCTAATCAGCACAAGCAATAACTCCAAACCAAAACCATTGCCGCAACCATCGCAAAAAACTAAAACCAAAATAACAAACAACGAAGAATCCAACGAACAAAACTTGCCAACACGTCCGGCAACTTTTCCAATTAAACAAAAACGAAATACAAACAACCAATACGTAGTAGATTAACATACAAATCCGCACAATAAATTTCAACAACGAAAAGAACTTTCATTAAAAGCCGACTTTCCGGCAGATAGTCATGCGGCTCTAATCGATATTAAACGCCGGCGTTTAAAATAATCGTTACAAAAATTCCATCTGTTCAATTTGCGGGACTAATAAAAAGTAACCGCTAACGGGTTTTAAATTATAAATTCCGAATTTAAAAAACGCGAACAGTTACGATAAAAATAATTGTACAAAAAATTCTACTGAAAAATTATTTTTATTTTTGTTGTTTTGAAAAATTAATTTTGATTTTTATGTTTACAAGAACCAGATTATTTTTTATTTTTGCGGTAATATTTTTTGTCTTGATTTTTATATTTTTTATTTTCGCGAAAGATTCTCGCAATCAATTGACGCGAGAAAGTAGCTCGTCGATTCACGGATTCGCGGAATCGGGCGATGTCGTGTTTTTAAACGATTTCAACGCGGCTAAAGAACAAGCAATTCTTGAGCGAAAGCCGCTTGTTGCGTTTTTTACTCTATCGGGCAATGAGAGTTGTAAACGTTCTTTTGAATTATTCGGCAATCAAGAGATTCGACGTCTAGCAAAATATTTTGTTTGCGTTTCGGTCGATGGAGCTTTATCGAGTCAGATTTGCGAATCATATAAAGTAAACAGTTTCCCAACGGTAATGATTTTAGACGCCGAAGGTAAAGAAATCCAAAGACTCGCCGGCAAAGAAACAAAAGAACAACTCTCTATCCAAATGCACATCGCAATTCAACTCTCAACCAGCGTCAATAAAAACAAAATAAGATAATATGAGGAAAAAGCAAATGATACCTTTTTTGTAACCGTTCACAATTTTTAAATTATGATTTATGAATTTAAAAACCGTGAACGGTTACAAATTTTCCTTGAAAAGATTTTCGTAACAGAAATAAATTATTGATTGTATTTCTTGCGGCATGTTTTATTTTTGACCAATCCGGCGCAATTATGTATTCGGCGGACGCCTCGCTTGATATACGATCAATGATTATTTCAGATGGAATTCGTTCAAGAAAATCAACTACCATCTCTGCATATTCGTCTATTGTCGGCAATTTTAGATTACCGTTATTCCAATAATCCGCCAACTGCGTTTCTCTAACGACATAAAGATTGTGCAATTTTATACTGTGCGGATTCAATTTCGCGATTTCGTTTGCCGTCTCTATGACGTCGTTGCGATTTTCATTTGGAATGCCAAGAATCAGATGTACGCCAATTTTGATATTTCTTTTTTTCGCACGATTGTATGCGTCAAGAAATGTCTCATAATCGTGTCCGCGATTTAGAAATTCAAGACTCTTTCGATGTATCGATTGCAAACCGATTTCAAGTTGAAGATATGTCTCTTGCGATATTTCGGCTAAAAGATCAAGCGTTTCATCCGTCAATGAATCTGGTCGCGTGCCGATTGCTAAACCTACAATTTCAGGATGTTTTAACGACTCTTTGTAGAGCGATTCAAGTTGTTTGGTTGGCGCGTTTGTGTTGGTCGAAGGTTGAAAGTACGCGATAAATTTTTGAGCTTTCGGGTAATGTCTTTTGAGTTGAATTATGCCTTCGTCGATTTGTGCAAAAATAGACTTGCCCGTAACAAGCCGCCTGCTTGGAGAGAAACTATTTATGTTACAAAAAATACATCCGGCGCGTTTATTTCCATTACTATCAACACCGGCATTCGGACAAGAAAATCCCGCGTCAACGCTAACTTTCCAGACATTACAACCAAAATCCCGCCGCATCGCCTCGCCCAATGTCCGATAAAAAATTCGACTATTGCCAACCCCGAATCGCAACCCTAATTTCGAATTGTAATCATCCTGCGGAATTGGCATAAAATCAATTGATTTAATAAACGTCTGCAATTTAAGATTCAGCGTTGTTTGAGATCGAACTTATTGGAAACACAAAAAATAAAGCAGATTATACTTTAAACGGAAACAAATTGTTTTTTTTTATAGGACAAAAGGGGAAATCGTTGTTTGAAATCGGAGATTAACAACTCAAAAGAAATTCGCTTTTGATTCGTTTCAAACCAGATTCTCAACCCAAACGTTCCCTTTGTCCCATTAAAAATAAATTCGTAACGTGATTTTTTTCGATGGGTGAAAATTCTAGCGAATTTTTACCCATCGCTATTTTGGGAATCTCTAAAAATTAATTTTAAACCACAGAGGACACAGAGAAAATTTTAATTGGAATCAAAACATCATTTAAATTTATTAAAGTAAAAAATTATGGATCTAAATCAAAAATTAATTTTAAAAAATATTCTCTCTGTGAACTCTGTGTTCTCTGTGGTTAATAAAAATTGCATTTTTAGAGATTACTTATTGTTTATTCATCCTCGACGTTTTCTTCTTGCGATTTATTTTCGTCTTCGTTTGCTCTTGGTTGTAATTTGAAATCTTCTTCTTTTTGGGCGAATTCTTCTGCTTGCTGAATTATTGATACTGCTTGATCCATTGTGATTTCGCCTATTTGAACTAGATCGTCCGGCTCGATAATCGATAAGTCGTCAAACGATAAGAATCCTTCTCCTACGAGTCTGTCGGCGATGTCGTTAGTTATGCCTTCAATTAACATGTAGCCTTCGACCGCTTTTTCTAGCAAATCTTCGAGGTCTTCTCTTGTCATTATTTCGATATCCCATCCTACAAGTCTGCTTGCTAAACGGACATTTTGACCTCTTCGTCCAATTGCTAAAGAACGATTGTCTTGCTTGACAAGCACGATTGCTCGTCCGAGCATTGAGCATAGAATTACCTCTTCGATAATTGCCGGTTTGAGTGCTTCCTGAATATATATTTGCAAATCCGCATTCCAAGGCACGACGTCTATTCGTTCATTATTGAGTTCGTCTGTAATATTTTTTATGCGGTTGCCTCTCATTCCGATACACGCGCCGACGCAATCAACTCTCTGATCGCTACTATAAACCGCTATTTTTGTGCGGCATCCCGGCTCGCGAGAAACGCCTTTGGTCTCAATTATTGCGTCTTGAATTTCGGGTATTTCTTGCTCGAATAATTTTTGTACAAAGCTCGGTCTGATTCTGCTCAACATTACATTAACGCGATTTCCTTTCTTCACGACATCCGTAACAACAGCGCGAATACGGTCGCCGATACGAAACGATTCTCCCGGAATACGCTCCGATCTTGGAAGAATTGCGACAACTCCGGGCAATGAGATAATAACGTTACTGCCTTCAATTTTGTCAACCGACCCAGATACAAGTTGGTTGATTTGAGAATAATTTTCGTCGAAAATCGCGTCGCGTTCGGCTTCGCGTATTTTTTGAATCATTACTTGTTTTGCGTTTTGTGCGCCTATTCTTTCGGCGAGTTCGCTTGTTGCAATTGGTTCGTCGTTGCAACTTCCGGTGATTTCGCCTGTTTCGCGGTTGACTTGTATTTTAACTACCGCTTCGTCTCCGTACTGCCGACGCACCGCAGTGGCTATTGCCGCCTCGATTCCAACAAATACAATTTCTTTGGCGATTCGTTTATCTCGATGTATCGCATCAACAATTCGTAATACTTCACTGGGATTCATAATTTACTCCGGCGCCTCCTTGTCAGACCGCCGAAATACTTACGGCAAATCTTAAACAATTAACGTAACAAATAATTTAATAAATAAAAACCGACATTACTCAAACCGACGACAA
>JAITAZ010000602.1 GCA_031283825.1 Planctomycetaceae bacterium
ATGGTCTCGGAGATAATAACGGTTACGCTCTGGCAATCGATAAACTCGGACGACTTTGGGTTGGACATCTTAATTCTGGAGTCTCTGTTTTCAACGGAAAAGATTGGAAAAATTATGACATCATTGACGGTCCTATCGGCGAGAGAATTTTCGATATAAAAATTTGTCCGAAAGACGACGACGTTTGGATCGCGACTTCTGCCGGAATTTCTCGTTACAAAATCGACTCCGACGACTGGGAACATTTCACACGCGAAGACGGATTACTCGAAGATCAAGCGTCGTCTCTTGCTTTTAAAAATGATGGAACTTTGATCGTCGGAACTCAATGTCATGGACTTGCGATTTTTAATCGTAACGATAAAGGCGATTACAAACATTCAAAAAATATAGTTGCGCCGGATCGTTTTGGACCTAATAATTGTAGTCCTGTTCCGCTAACGCCAAGAGGAATTGGTTTGCCGTCTAATTTGATCAACGATATTCTTGTATCAAAAAATCTTGAAACGGAAACAATCTGGATCGCAACAAACGCTGGACTCGTTAAAGCGAATAGCGATTTCACAAAAATCGAATATTGGCGCGGTAAAGATTATGTTGAAAAAGTCAAAGGACTTTACGGCGGCGCACCAAAAGATTGGCAACCTGCGCCGAATGAAGTAATTAATCAACTCTTGCCGGAAGATTATTTGACTTGTTTAGCTGAAGACACTCAAGGCGTAATCTGGATCGGAACAAGACAAAGCGGATTTAAAATCGCGGATCCTCAAACGGGTAAATATGCATTCGGCACACAAAAACAAATGGGATTCCCTGATAATTTCGTAACAAAAATTCTAATGTTTAGCGAGGGCGATTATTGTGTAGGATTCTACGGCGGCGGAATTATTAAACCGATCAAACCGTATAAATTAGTTGATCGAAAACCTCTAAAAACCAGATTCAACAAACAAAAATTATTTTCCGTTGCGCAAAATGATTTCCCTCAATTACCCTCGCCGATAAAGCCTCCAACGATTGACGAATTAAAATCAATGCAAGCAAAACTTGAAAAATTGAAAACGCCATTACCCAAAATTTACGCCGCATATTACGGCGAAGACTGGAAAACTCAAGGCGATTGGATGGGACGCGCGTTTCGAGATTGGGCGATTATGTGCGCCGCTGTTTCGCCTTATGACCAACATATAAATTATTCAGATCGTTACTATACTACATACGATTTTATAGGTCCAAATCACAATAGGAATGATGTTATCCGCCGATGGATACATTGGATGAAATCCGATGATAGACGCGTTCTTTGGAATCCATTTTTGGGTTATCGCCGACAAGCGGAATGGGACGATCACGGCGAAGCTTATTCATGGTCGCAAGACGGTCCTGATCTTTGGTATATGCTTGAAATTAAACGTGAAGGCGTTTTTCGCGTTGGTATGTATTTTTTCAACAAGGATGGACATGGCGGAAGTAATCGTATGCGAGATTATGTATTAGAAGTTTACCCGTCTCCCAATGAATGGACAAAAAATATGACGCCCAATCAATATATTAACGAGTGGAGAAAATTTTCACTTCAAGCGGAATCGCAAGTTTTGAAAATGCCGCCGTTGGCAAAGGGTCGAGTGCGAGATTTTTGGGGAGGAGTACATAAATATTTTGTTGTTTCAGGCGTTGGCACGTATTATGTCAAGATTGATCGGAATTATAGTTTTAACACAATTTTGTCGTCAGTTATGGTTGATCGGCTTTATGGTAAACCTACTTGGTACGAGCAAAATGGAGTTCCGATAATCGGTCCGATTCGTTACGATCCGCCGCCTTTGCCGGAATCGTTTGAGAATCGCGAATCGCGACAAGTTATGCTGTTATGGAAAACGCTTGATAAATGTTACAATAAAAAATCAAATATTGAAAAACAACGAAAAGCTAGAATCGCAACTTACGTAGCAGCCTCTCGCAATGCCGAGTTAGGCGAAAATGAAAAACAATTAGCCTACTCAATTAAATGGCGACTCAATCAATGGGACGACTCGCAAAGAAAAGAATGTTACGAAACAATGCAACGCGCTTGGCAACATTTCTACGACACAAACGAAGGTTTACGCGAATCAATCGAAAGTCATAAAAAAGGATTTTCAAAAATATTGCAAGAACGCTTCGTAGAGGAATAACCCTCATTGAAAACTTTTACAATGGTAGTAAGATTGTGAACCCTAGCGTTCACTTTAACTTTAACTTTTTAATAAAGGAGACACAATGTCAAAACAATTTTTTTATGGTTTATTTATTTTTCTGGCATTTAGCGGTACAGTTGCTTTGTCTGCTAATGTTCCAGACACTTTAAATGTTACCGCCCAAACGTCGCCAGATGGAAATATTATTGCCGCTGTTTCGGTTCAAAATCCATTTAGTGAAAGTTGGGCGTCAATTACTTTAAAAGGCGAATATACTGGTTCGCCCGCACACAACAACACAGAAGAAATTCCCGGAACTAAAAAATACTGGAAAGCCAAAGCAACCTGTAATGGAGTTGTTTTTGTAATCGGTAATAATTACTACAATAATGAAATATCATACGATTGGCAAGCCAGCTCTGATTTTAATTTTTGGATCAAATCGACCACTGCGGCAAAATATACTATTACATTTTCATTATATTATTGCGTCGGAATTTATAAAAAGAAAAACGACGGCAATGCAGGAGATTTTATAAGATGGTCTCCAATTAAAACTGTAACTACAACTCGCGATATTTGGATCGTAGGTATTGATAAAATTATGGTCAAACCCACTAATTCGCCAGATACTTCGTACATTGATTCGCCGGATGAAGTTGTTGCTCTCGTCGGAACGCAACATACTTTCAAAGTAATTCGCACTCCCTCCAATGCACCAGCTTGGCCAAGCGGAAAACCAAAATGGACACTGATATCTTTTAATGAAAATAATCAACGATTTGAACAGAATAACGTTGGCGACGTAATGTATATCTCTGCCGCCGATGGAATTACTTTGCTAGATAGCACATTGACTTTTGAATGTGGTAATAAGAAAACTATAAAACTGATAAACATAAAACCAATACTAGAATCTGTTGATTTTCAAGGCAATGGAATACAAAAAATTAACGAAGTGGGTGATGATCCTGAATGGCAAAAAACAAATAAAAAAAACTCTAAAGAAAGAAATGAACCAATTTGTGTCGTCAAAAATAACAAATTTCAAGCTAACTCTAAGATATCAATGTCCAATGATTTAACCTTCCAGACAGATGTTAGTATTTTTGTTGAAATAGGTAATACTACTAAAACTTTTGGAAAACATAGATACGATTGGAAATTAAAAAATAAAGGAACTTTCGATTTGATAATACTTGATATTACAGTGGAGAATATGGTTTATATTGGAACATCTAATTACGATTTCTATTACAACGTCAATAATAAAAAAGAGAATATGACAGTCTTTACTAATACTGCTTATGTAACATGGGATTTTAGTAAACTTCAAGACGCTCGATACATTACCAAAAGACATCTTCAATATGCTTGCAGAACTGCTAATGGTTCAAAAACGTTAGCTGAAATTGGTGATAAAATCGGAGCAGATATTATGTCGAAAGATTATTTCAAGGTAGAAAATGACAATACATATAGATATTCTAGGTACATTACAACAGATCATCCTGAAAATCAACTTTGGTTAATAGTAGATCATGTAATAACTATGGGGAGAGCTTCCAGAATTAGAGCGAGAGGAGACTGTGGCGCACAGGCTCAATTAATGAAAAAAATAATTGAATTACTCGGAGACGATTCTGCCAAAATTGCGTATGTTTTTCCGCGTCACAATTCATGGGATGGTTTAGCTCATGAATCTCATAATGAAGTTGAACAATTGGGATTTGGTTATGTTATGGGAAGCTGGAATAATTATGAGGGGTGTTGCATCTTTCAAAATAAATGGTGGATGGGTGGGTTCGGAAAATCGCAGGACAATGCACTAAAAGTACTATTATATGTAACGATGAATAACAAAGATAAAGGCTATGTTTCAAATGCGGAAGGAATTTTGAGCGATAATGGTAATAGACAATGTTGGGAAACAAATCAAAACAGATGCATATCATATCCTCCAGGTCAACCAACTGCTAGTCAACTAGAAATTAAAAAAAGTAATTAAAGGAAAAAAATGAAACGATTATTTATTTTATTGACGATTGCATTTTTTGGTCTGAATCAATGCGCTCTTTTTGCGCAACAAAAAATCGAACAACTGCCGCAATCAGAAAATATTTCTCAAACGAAAGTTAAATTTACTCCGCTCGGAGAAAAATTTTTGAAAAATAACAATATAGTTTTCGACGCAAAAAAAGGAATTCGACACGATGTAATATTGTTCTCAAAGTATCCAAACGGCAGAAGAATTGAATTTGAAGAGAGTAGTCGTATATTTGATTATTTACAAATAAGATTAGACGCTATATTGAATCCGCAATTCATACCGGATAGAAATTTTTTCGTAAAAAATTCTCTGTTTTATACTATCGCCCCCAATAATGATGCTGTTGATAAAAATAATGAGGAACGTTTCAAAAGAAAATTGTCTTGCGGTTATGATATTGCATATATCCCTTATAAAATTGACGACGATATCTACATTATTGTCGCCGTAACTAATGATGTTTTTTATGGAGCTACATACATTTATATTCAATTGCCTGATAAGATACAAGAACAAAAAAAATATCTTGAAATATTAAAAAAACTTATGCTTCCAGAGATGTTTAAAATAATTGTTATTGCTAATAACAAAACTGATTTACAATTTAATGATCCAGTAATTCCGATTTTTGAGGGCGGCAATAATTCGTTATGTTGCATACGTATGATGTATTTCAAGGATAATTTGCCTGCTCGCGGCGCATTGTTCTCGTCTTGGTTTGAATTACGAAAAAAGAACGATATCGAAGCCTTAAAAGAACAAAAAATATACGATCTCTCGTCTAAATATGAATTAACTCGTCAAAAGCAATGCGACGAATTTATTAAAACGCCGGAAGGACGCAGTAAATTAATTGCGCTTATTGCATCTGAAGAAGGCAAAACGGATTTTACCGAACAATATAAATACTTTTACGTTTCGCTTAGACAAATGCCTTATGATACGCTGTTGAAATATTACAAGGAACGCTATTCGACTAATCGTTTTAATAGATTTTCAGCTTGGTCGGACGAGTTTACCTCGTCAATGGAAAATAAAGCGCTGAGCGATCTATTAAAATCAACAGACGTCGAAGTAAAAACGCGGGCATTTAATCTTATCTTTTGGGCGAATGCGAGAAGTCTTTTGCCTGTTCTGTTGGAAATGACAAAGGAAAAAGATTTATTACGTGATGATTTTCCTAAAAATGAACAGCATAAAACGTACAACTTTTACGTGTTCGGTTCTATCGGCGTTTTGGGCGACGCACGAACATTGAGAGAATTAAAAAAATTTCAAAAGACAAATATATCCGACGATGTACGAAATGACGTCGAGTTAGCGATAATAAGAATTCAAGATAATATCGACGAAGACAATAAAATAAAAAAATCTATGGCAGACAACGGACTATTAGTACGCGAAAAAAAAATGATAATGATAGGAGGCGATATGTCCGAGTATCAAAAGCCAGTGCCGGAGTCAATTTCAAAAGATGGTTTTAGAAAATGGGAAACCTCCGACGGATTATTTAAGACAACGGCAAAATTTGTAGGCTTGAAAGAGATCAAAGATAAAACAAATAAAATCATCGATAAAGACATTCAACTTTTGCGCAACGATAATAAAACTGTCGCGATTGAACTCTCGGCGTTGAGATTAATTGATCGCGAGCATATACGTCAACAATTTGAACCAGAACGAGAATGGATTTCAACCGATAAAAATGTTGAATTAAAACTCAAAGCAAAAATACTCGGAAAATTCGAAAAAGAAATAATTGTCCAAGAATCAGACGGAATAAACACGACTCTAAAAATCGAATCGCTAGCCGAATCCGACAAAGAATATTTAAAATCAATCCCGCTTTCGCCTCATTCAAAATACGTGTTTTGATTGATTTGTTAGCCCTCAAACCAAAAAATAAATTGTAACCATTCACGGAATTTTAAACGCGGATAATAACGGATTTTTTTGGTGAATACGGATAATCGCGGAGAATGGAAATGATGCTTTTGTGGTAGAGAAGTCAATAGATTAAAGGGAACTTCTAAAAACTCGTTTTTTTATTAACCACAGAGAACACAGAGTTCACAGAGAGAATATTTTTTGTAATATATCAGTGGAATATTTTTAACATGTATGAATATTGTACAACCAACCTCATTTTCAACCTAATTTTCTTAACTATTGTTTAAAACGGATTTTCCACTGTATTTTTTTATATTTTTTATCTAAAGTATTTATTTTCTCTGATTTGTAAGTATTTTTGTTCTCAAAA
>JAITAZ010000081.1 GCA_031283825.1 Planctomycetaceae bacterium
GCAATGCGATTTCACCCGTCGAAAATAAATTCGTAACGCGATTTTTTTTTCGATGGGTGAAAATTCTAGCGAATTTTTACCCATCGCTATTTTGGGAAACCGCTACGCGGTTTTAATAACTCATGTTACGCACTTGTTGCCCCAGATCAGGTAGGCGACCATCGACTCATGTAGGCGACCGCCGACTCAGGTAGGCGACCGTAGGTTCGCAACCTTTCGCCGAAAGGTCGCGTCGGCGTTAGCCGACGGTAAATCTAAATTGATTTTAATAATTATTGTCGAATCCATTTTATCGTTGCCTTCGGCAACGCGACCTTTCGGCGAAAGGTCGCCTACCTGATCGATAACCGCCTACCTGATCGGTGATCAACCTGATCAATAAACGCCTACAGACGGACAGCTACTGCGTAACATGATTAAATAATTACAAATTTTTAAAATCTTTTTCTGTTGGCGATTTTATAGTTGGTTCTATTTTTTCTTCAAGTTTGTCGGGACTTAAAATTGTTCTTGCGGCGGTTGGCGTTACGGGTAAAATTTGCCGCATGATAGTTTTTGTATGTCTCGTAACTGGAATCGATACGTTTATATTGTCTGGCGAAATTTGATCGCTTTCAAATTCGCCGATAATTATTGCGTGATTCGTTGACAGAATATTACTCATGTCAAGCGGGCGTTGGAAATTATTGAACAATCCGATTGTTTCATATCCTCCGAGTCGTTCATGCACGGTTAAAACTTTTACAATATAAGCCTCGTCAACCGACTGCGTGTTGTATGTTGAAATTAAACGCAACGAGTCGTTGTCCATCGCGATTTTTGACAACAAGATATCGCCGATATCGCGACGTTGCGATTTTTTGTCGATAATAATTTTTCCGCGATTAGGCGTATTTCCAAGCGGGATAAGCCATCTTCCGTAAACCAACGCCGCGTCTTTCAATGCCGGAACGTCGTCGAATAAAAGCTCGCCGACCGGCAAACCCTCGTCGGCAAGCAACTTTGATTTTATCGATTTCATATTTTTAGTTACGCCGAATCTTTCGCCGTAAAAACTTTTAGTCGAGCGAATCTGAATCGGGACATTTTGAATTTCTTCCGGTTTTTCTTGAATAGAACCGATTCTCCAAATCATTGGATTAAAAGTTTTTGGATTCATTCCGCCGAGACCGTCTCCCGACAAACCTAACCACGAGAAAAAGACGACTTCGTTTTCAATCGTCTGATTTGATTTTGAAATATTTGACGTAACTAAATTCGACGCCGAATTTATTTCTACAGAATTTGATTTATTATCGTCGTGAATATTTTTCGTTACAGAAATGTTTTGCGTTGTATTTTTGTCGTATAAATTTTTATTTTTTGTCAAGCCGAGCGAATAGCGGGCGTCAAGCGGACTGTATAAATTCCCCCAAATCGAACATCGGAACTCATTCTGTTCAGGATTGAGATCGACGACGACAAGCTCTCGCAAAATCGCCCCGCTAGGACGGCATTGAATAACGATAACATAACCGATAACGCAAAAAATTAAAATCCAAAACGGAAAAGTTATCCATGCTAGCATTGGTCTTTTTAATAATTTTCGTACAATAAACCAGTCGGCGATTCCGATTGCCAGCCAATAGACGACAAGAATAATTAGAATCGCTGAAAACGGAATGATTTTTATTTCGTCGAAATGGTCTGCTGCGCTTCTTATTTGACCCGACATATCGTTGTACGCCGGACGGATTAACGACATATCTTGTTGCGAAATAGATTGTTTCGACGTGTCCCATTGCAGGATTTTTTTGACTAGAGCGGTTTTATCTCTCCAGTTTCCGAGAGGTTTTCCGCTTAAATCTCCGCCGAAGTAAGTTATAGTTCCGAATCCGTGCAAGCGATGCGAGACGATTGGCAAATCGCCGTCGTTTAAACGGATCAATCCTTTTGGATTTGAGATTAACGGCATTACGATGAAATCGTTTGCGGATTCAATTTGAATTTTACGTTTGCTTAAAACGAAAGTTTCGAGTAAATCGCCTTTGCGGAGGTTGGTCATTTTTTCAAATTTACCCGGCAAGAACGGCGTAAGCGGCGCGTCGTATGGGTCGGATTCGTTTTTCTTTTTGAGCAATAATTCCGAGTTACGTCCAGCGCAGAAAAGCATACGTCCGCCGAGTTTAATCCACTGTTCGATAGCTAGAATTTGAGACGAATTTGCGTTGAGATTTTCAAATTGTTCGGGTTCGGTTGTTGTCAAAACGATCATATCGATTGATTCGTATCCGTTCCATTGATCGGGCAAGTCGGCGATAGAATTTATTTTTACGATCAGCGGTCGTCGTTCTTCACGCAACGCTAACTCGGCGATTGCAGATTGCAGACCGATATCTTCATTTCCGATAACGAGAATAATCTGACGTTCTGTAGGAATCGGCGGCAAGAAAACAAAATTGCCGGATGAATTATCGTACAAAAATTCAGACGAGTTTTTTTGTAACGATAAATTATCGCTTGGCGAAAGCGTAACCGAATCGAGAATTTTTCCTGTAGTCGATTCGATTTTAACCGTAACTTTTGCGTTGTGCCGTCCGGTTTTGAAGTAAATAACAGAGGACAAATTTGTTACGTTTTTGATTTCAATGTCAGAGAATTTTTTACGATAAGTAATCGGAGAGCCGTCGGAGTCGATTGAATCAATTGATAACGAGTCAATTTTTTCATTTGACGATTTAGAGTCAGGAATTGAACATCGGATATTGGCTTGCGTCCAGAGTCCGTTTTTATATCGTCCTTCGATTCCGATTTTCACCGATTCGATTTTAAGTTGTCGTTCATCCGCGTCAACGGTTCGACAATTATTCGTTACAATAAATAGTCCGAAAAATACGGTAAATAAAATTAAATTTTTTCGATATAAATATTTCATGGAGAGTGAGGAAATTGTAGTAGTTGTATTAAAGGAATTAGGGGGAAACTAGTGCTTTGTTAGTTTTAAATTTGGGGATGCATTTTTTATGAAAGACATTATTTGTAACCGTTCACGCGCAAGAAAAAATTCCTACGCCCTGAAAGGGCAACGGAATCTTTTAGTGAATTTTTTAGTGAATATTGTTTGTTAATATCTCATGTTACGCAGTAGTTGTCCGTCAGTAGGCGTTTATTGATCAGGTTGATCACCGATCAGGTAGGCGACCTTTCGCCGAAAGGTCGCGTTGCCGAAGGCAACGATAAAATGGATTCG
>JAITAZ010000625.1 GCA_031283825.1 Planctomycetaceae bacterium
GACTTTTAAATGTGTTATTGCAGTTACCGTATGCTAAAGCATACGGTTAATAATGTACTGTCCTTGCAGGACAATGAAAAATAAAATTGTCCAGTAAAATTATTCCACTGATATATTACGGAATTTTTTCTCTTGTGCGTGAACGGTTACCAAAAATTTTACTCTGTAAAATTCCAAAAAACAAGACGTAACAGTCTATTTAAATTTTAATCGACAATTACGGTAATTATTCAGTAACGTATTGGTTTTATTTTTGTAACCGTTCACGGTTTTCAAATTCGGAATTAAAATATTTTGGTAATTGTTTACGTGAAAAAAGTATCTTCCGTTGCCCATTCGGGGCTTAGGAAATTTTCTCTTGTACGTGAACGGTTACAAAAATTTTTAACAATCGTAGAGATGCAATGCATTGCGTCTCTACAGTTGGTTTATCCATTAAAAATTGCTAAATAATAATTACGACTGCCGACGATATATTTCTCGATTATGAAATTCTCAAATTTTCTGTGTCTAGTGAAAAAAACTTAACAAAAATTTTTTTACGTTGATCGCTATTTTTATTGAGTTTTTTTGAGACTTGCTTTAGACATTTTGTATTCGCTCTTGATCTGTTTGTTTGATTTTGAAATTTTTGCAACATAAAATTCAATCGAATTTGATAACCGCAAATTTAATTTTACTACAACCATTCAACAGACCAGCGATCATTTTCGAAAGGTCGAAACTCTATGATCGCCCAACCATAACCCTTAACAATTCAATAACATGAAAAAAACAAATCCAAATCGTTCACGCTTGAATTTCCGGTTTGAGCCGCCGACTTGTCCATCAGAAAGTTGGCTTGTACGCTCTTATTCCGCCGAAATTCCTAACACGAGTCGTGTAACTTCAGACGTCAACAAGAAAACGCGAAACGTTAGAAATTCAGACTTGCTGAATTTTAGTAACGATAATTATTCGCGTAAAGTTTCTAAAAATTCGACTACAACATTATTAGGCTTTACGCTTGTCGAACTTTTAGTCGTAATAGCGATTATCGGCGTTTTGATCGCATTGCTTTTGCCGGCAGTTCAAGCCGCAAGAGAAGCGGCGCGAAGATCTCAATGCGCTAATAATTTGAAACAACTCGCATTAGCAGTTCACAATTTCGCCGACGCTAACAAACAAAAAATCCCAAGTCCAAAACCAATGGAACTGAAAAAAGATTGGGCTGAAAGCGATCCGAATATGTGGATTACATTGTTTCCATTTATCGAGCAGACCGCGCTTTTCAACGCATTACAAAACTACGCGACCGGAGTTACGCCAGACCCAAGAATTACCGGCGAAATCGCAAATTTCATTTGTCCGTCGTTTACGCAGAAACATAAACAAAATCATTGGAATCATGGTTCGCCGTGTAATTATCTTTGGTGCAGCGGAGTAATTAAATCCTCGACCGAAAACACATTTACTTGGAGTTATCCGTCAGAAGAACGCCCGGGCTATTTCAACACAAAAGGCGGCGCATGGGAAGACGACATACAAGGAGATTTAGTAATCCCTGACGGGACGTCAAATACGTTGTTGTTTTCAGAAGGCAGCTCCGGCGGAGGAGTAGATAGCAAGACTAATGTTTTCTACTACGACAACGGCGGAAATGCAGGAAGAATGACTAGATTTCATACTGGAGTTCGTCCTCTTACCGCGAAATCAGCGGCAGATTGCGGAGCAATTTATCGACACGACCATAATTCATTTCCGTCAGAACTCGGAATCACGCTTTACGACGCCGGTTGGAACAGATGGAGCGCAAACTCGCTTCACGCCGGAGGTGTAAACTCAGCACTAGGAGACGGCTCCGTAAGAAGCGTAAATTTTTCAGTCGCGATTGTCGTATGGATCGCAGCAGGAACTATTGATTCAGACGAAACAAATTCATTACCGTAAAAGTTACAAAATATTTACTCGCAATTTCTACGGTGGGATTTGCGAATAAAAAATGGTAACCGTTCACAAGAAAAAATAATATGGTTTAAAAAAACGTGAACGGTTACAAAAAATGTAACTACTAACCAATTTCAATTAACAATTTTTCCTAACGTTTAGTTTAAGACGCGTTTTTTTGATTTAGTATTTTTATGATATTCATCGAAAGGTAATTTATCAGGGAATATTTGTTTGGTAAATCGTTGATTTAAAACTATCATGTTCCATTAAATAATATTGCGGCTGGTTACCATAACTTAAACGCCTCTAATTGAACAAATGGAAATTTTTTAAAAAATAAAATGAGAATAAACTATCAAATATTTTTGTGTTTTTTGTTTAGCGTTTTTTGCCTGACAGGGTGCGGCGTTAATTCTAATTTACCGGTTTCAGGCAAAGTAACCTTTGAAAACGGATCGCCTTTGACTTCGGGCGAAATTATTTTTGCATTAGAAAATTCAGACGATTATTTTGCTAAAGGCAAAATCAACAACGATGGAACTTATACCCTTGTCGAACAAGTTGTCGGCAAAAGAGGTATTGCATGTAAATCAGGTTGTCAGAAAGGCAAGTTTAAAGTATTTATCGCCAGTACATCAACAACGCAAATATTACCCAACGGTGCTACTCAAACAACTCATATCATCGACCAAAACTACGCCGACAAAACCAAAACTCCGCTAAAAATAACCGTTCCAGAAAACAATTACGATTTTAAAATCTCAGCATACAAAAAATAAAAGTAATCGTTCACGGTTTTTTAAATTCGGTATTATGTAATATCAGGCGAAAAATACAAATGAT
>JAITAZ010000150.1 GCA_031283825.1 Planctomycetaceae bacterium
ATCGCGGAAAATGCAAATGGCGATTTTAATATTCATAAAATTATTTAATTTAGGTTTATTTAGTTATAGTTGATTTGTCTAGTCAATTATTTATTTAGGATTATAATTTTTCACTTCCCTATTTATCACATTTAAATTATTGACTTTTACCATACAAAGGCGTCATTTCCATTTTCCGCGATTATCCGTCAAATCCGATATTATCCGCGTTTAAAAAATCCCCATTATCTTATGTTTAAAATTCTACTGAATTGTTACATACTTTTTCACGTGAACGGTTACACGTTTTTCCAGTTCCTTTTATCCTATTAAAAATCCAATAGTATTACAAAAAATTTTTCTCCAGAAAGCATGTTATCATCTTACGATATTGAAAACGCTCCGCTTGACGAGCTAATGAAAGAGGCGGCGCGATTGCGGTCGAAAACGTTTGAAAATTGCGTTGACTTGTGCGCGATTGTAAATATAAAAAGCGGATATTGCTCGATGAATTGTAAATTTTGCGCGCAGAGTAATCATTATCAGACTGGCGTAAAAGTTTATCCTCTTCGCGACACGGATGATTTAATTGATTCGACTCGTAAAATTTGGAATGACGGCGTCAATCGAGTTGGTTGGGTTGCGAGCGGTTGTAAGTTGTCGGATTCTGATCTTGACAAAGTTTTGATGTCGGCGGAAGAATTATTTTCGCGAGTTAAGTCGGTTGATAATTCTTGTGGTGTTCTTTGTTGTGCGTCTTTTGGTCAGCTTGATTCAGAATCGTTGTGTCGATTGCGGTCTGCGGGTTTTGTGCATTATCATCATAATCTTGAGACGTCTGAGCGTTTTTATCCGTCGATTTGTACGACTCAGCGATGGCGAGATCGTTTTGCGACATTGTCGCGTGCGATTGAAGCGGGCTTTGAGGTTTGCAGCGGCGGGATTTTTGGACTAGGCGAAACTTGGGAAGACCGAATAGACTTAGCGAATACGCTTCGCGGTTTGGGTGTTAAATCTGTGCCGTTGAATTTTTATCATTCGGTTGAAGGCACGCCGTTTTCTGGTCGAGTGCCGTTAAGTGTCGAGGAGGGATTGCGTATAGTTTCGCTTTTTCGGATAATGTTACCGGAGGCGTCTTTACGGATATGCGGAGGACGACCTAAAATTTTCGGCGAGCGGATAAACGAGCTTTTTGACGCTGGTGCGGATTCGATTATGACAGGAAATTTCTTGACGACAAACGGTGTTACGCCGGAGAGGGATCGGCAGATGATTTCGGACGCGGGATTTTTCGTTACAAAAAATGCAATGTTGGAATTTGACAAGGCGGCGTTGAGATGAAAATGATTTCGTTGCAATCGGGCAGTAATGGTAATTGTACGTTTGTTGAGTCGTGCGGGGTTCGTTTATTGTTCGACGCGGGTTTGACCGGCGACACGACTGCAAGACGTTTAGAGAAATTCGGAATAGAAATACAATCGATTTCGGGTGTTTTGATTTCGCATGATCATATTGATCATGTCAAGGGTGCTGGGGTTTTGCATCGAAAATTTAATTTACCGATATGGATTACGCAGAAAACTTATGAGCGTGCGGCGTGGCAGCATCGTCTTGGTAGATTTGGCGATTTGAATTTTTTCAAGTCTGGCGAGCGGATAGTTTTTGGCAAGTCTTCTGAGGTTTCGGTTGAGACGTTTTCGACTCCGCATGATGCGGTTGATGGAGTTTGTTTTGTGGTTGACGACGGTTTAAAGCGTCTTGGGATTATGACTGATTTGGGCAGGACGAAGTCGATAGCGACGTCGATTCGAGGAGTTGGCGTTGGTGATAATAGTGAGAGTAGAAATTTATCTGTTGTAAAAGGGGCGGAGTTATCGGTGTCGAGGCAGCGTTTTTTTGAGGGATTTCGGGAGAGTCGTTTTTCGGAGTATGCGGAGGATTATTATGAGCGAATTATTTTGACGCTTGACGGATTATTGATTGAGAGTAATTTTGATATAGAAATGTTATCTGGTGGCAGTTATACGCCGGAGTTGCAGGAGCGAATTCGCGGGCGGGGCGGACATTTATCTAACTTGGAGACGGCGAGACTAATAAAGGCGTCAGGAAAAAAATTACGATGGGCGTGTTTGGGACATATTTCAAAGGAGAACAACACGCACGATGTAGTTTTAGAAACGCATCGAGAAATTTTAAACTCAAAAATCCCTCTTTCGATTGCCAGCCGCTACGATACGTCGGAATTATTAGAGTTATAAAAAAGGTCAAATGTTCAGTAGAATTTTTGTAACGATAATTTTTCTACGTTGAAATCTTTGTAATATATCAGCGCAATATTTGTTTTTGTAATTATTATTGTCAAGGCGACTGAACGCTAATCACATTTTCAATCTAATTTTTGTACAAAAATTCAACCTAACGATTATGAATGTAATTTTATGGTAACTGTTCACGGTTTTTTAAATTCGGCTTTGAATTGCTAAACTCAATGTAGAGACGCAATGCTTTGCGTCTCAATCGGTGATCTCTTGATCGAATGTAGATTAAACCAACAATAGAGACGCAAGGCATTGCATCTCTACAAATGTTGATTTGTAACTATTCACGTTTTAATTTTTTGATAAAAAATAAAAATGAAAAAATTTATTACATGTTTAATTTTGTTTTTTGCAATTTCATTACAGAATCCGTTGCTTTATTCTCAACGCGATATTAAACAAGAAACGAAAATTTCGTCGTTGGATGAAAAGTCGCTTAAAGAAAATCTATTTGATTTTTCCGGTAAGAAAAATATTCGCGACGATATCTCATATTTTGGAAAATTACCCGACGAAAAAATGCGCGTTCAATTTGATAAAAATAGTTACGTTTACGCCAAAAGAATTATGCCGAATCTGGAAAGACTAATAGACAAATCCATTTTGCCAGATTTGAAATTTATTAAAGAAAACGCTCGTTTTTATACAGTTACCGAACACGCTGAAGTCGAAACGCTCGATTGGAGTTTACCGGAAGAATACGACATAATTTATATTTCGTATTCAGTCGATGACCGGCAAATATTATTTGCAATGACCGGTGCTCAATTATACGGGGCGACTTATTTGTACGTTAAAAAGAAACCCAATGAAAAATTTCCACAAGACACAATGAATGTTGCAAAACAATTGCTCACTAACGACGCTTTCAAACTTGCTCATATTATAAAAGAATCAGACCAACTAAAGGAAAGAGCCGAAATGCTAGAAGAACCGTCAATTCCAATTTTTGTCGGTAAAAGTTGTTTCTGCCTAACGCGATCAAATTGTTTTACTACTGAAGGAATGACCGCCGCAGGATTTTATTTCAACGATTGGTTTTTAATGATTAAACAAGGCGATAAAAAGGACGAAGAACTCCAACGTAGAGCGAAAGCCATTAAGTCAATATTGAACGAGCAGACAGAGAAATGTAAAACGCTTATTAAAACGCCGCAAGGTCGAGCGGAGTTAATTGCAATGCTTAATTCTGAAAAAGGAAAAATAGAATATGCCGATGATACATATCATTATAAATATTTTCGTAATCTACCTTACGACGCGCTGAATAAATTCTATAACGAACTTCATTGCGAGACGAGAGACAAACTTAATTCTGCCCCGATTCGGATTTTGGAAATATCCACGCCGATAGAAAATGATGCAATACGAAAACTTTTACAATCGACAGATTTTGAAGTGAAACAATACGGAATAAAACTTATTTATATTACAGAGGCTAAAAGTCTTTTACCCGATTTAGTCAAACATACAACCGATAAAGAACAAGTTTTTGCGACTTCGTCTCCTTCCGCTCTGTATATTGATTTGCGAGAATACCATTCTAAACTTTATGGTCTTTTAGGTAAAATTGGAAATCAGCGAACGATAAAATTTCTTGAGCAACTTCGGCAGTCAGATAAAATTTCAGACAAATCCAAAGAATTTGCAGAATTTGCAATAGAAATGATCAAAAAAAATCTCGACAAAGAAAAACGTTCAAAACAATCATGGCTTGATTGGCGGCGTGAACTCCGTGAAAAGAAAATAATAACAGACATAATTGATTTCGACAAACCAGACCCAGAGCCGATTTCACCTGACGGCTTTAGAAAATGGGAAACGTCAGACGGATTATTTAAGACAACCGCAAAATTCGTAGGCTTGAAAGAAATCAAAGATAAAACGGGAAAAATCATCGATAAAGACATTCAACTTTTGCGCAACGATAATAAAACTGTCGCGAT
>JAITAZ010000153.1 GCA_031283825.1 Planctomycetaceae bacterium
CGAAAAAAAATCGCGTTACGAATTTATTTTCGACGGGTGAAATCGCATTGCGATTTTACCCATCGCTATTTTGGAGTTGTCTCTACGGGACAAGTTTGATGTTTTGATTCAAATTAAAATTTTCTCTGTGTTCTCTGTGGTTAATAAAAAAATGAATTTTTAGAGATTCCCAATAATTAAAATCAATTCAGATTTACCGTTTTGCAGAATTTAAACTTCTTGCTAGAGTATTACGCCGACTTAAATACGCGGCAAGCGCGGCGTCCAACGGGACACTGGTTCGGAAAAGAGAATAATCACACATTAACTTTGAACATCCTTGTTGCACCTCTTCAAGATACTCGTTGACAGCTTTAATATAACCGTCCCGCAACATTCGCGGATCACACCTGATTTGAACCGGTAACTCTAAACCTTCAAATCGCGTCGGTCCGCCAAGCGTAAAATCTATTTCTACATCGTCCATCACGTGAAGCACAATTACATCGTGTCCGCGACTCCGCAAATAACGTAAACCCTTGAAAAAACCATCACGCTGCATCAATAAATCCGACAAAATCACAACAAGACTATTCGACCGAATCGCCTCCGCAACTTCTCGCATCGCATCGCCAATATCCGGCTGAGAACCTTTAATATTCGCCAGCAATTCCGCAAGTTCAACTTTACTTTCTCCAGCATCAACAGCCGACAAATCACGCTTGCCCGATTCCGGCGCCGAACGATTCATCACCTCCGAAATCGCTACAAGATGCGATTGCTTCATCTTCGACGGCAAAACATTTTTCGCGTCTTTGTCGAATGTAATACAACCAATAGCGTCTTGCTGCTTAATCGCAAGATACGCCAACGACGCCGCAATCGTACACGCGTAATCGTATTTATTCATCGCCCCGCCACCGCCAAAACGCATACTCTGAGATACGTCAACCAATAACGTTACTCGCATATTCGTGTCAACTTCATACTGCTTGACATAAAGACGATCCTGCTTCGCCCAAATTTTCCAGTCAACACTTCGCAAATCGTCGCCCGCAACATACTGACGATGCTGACGAAACTCAACCGAATTACCAAAATGACGCGACTTATGCATCCCACTCAAAAAACCATCAACAACATGACGCGCCCGCAAATCAAGACGAGAAATCCGCTTCAACGTTTCAGGATGAAAAAATTTATTTTCGTTCATTTACGTAAATTGTTTTAGAAAAAAAATAATCAAATAAGCCAATAATCGAATATGCAAAAAAACATTAGTTGCATCAGTTCCACCATAAATCACAAATCAACTCCACTACTACAACTACTACAACTACTACAACTACACAACTAATACAACTAAACAAAACCTACGATGCGAATAAACTTTGGAAACGCGGGTCTCTTACTAATTCGTCTTCTCGGATTGGCGTGATTTCGATTAGTTTATCGATAAGCGAGTCGGCAGTTAGACCTTCGCTTTCTGCTAGAAAGCTCATTACTAATCTGTGTCTTAAAACGGGTTTTGCTAGACTTTGAATATCTTCGCAAGTTACATAAGTTCGCCCATTCAACAACGCCCGCGTTTTTCCGCCCAAAATAAGATATTGCACCGCCCGCGGACCTGCACCCCACGCGACATATTCTTGAACGATTTCAGGAATCCCCTTTTTCTGGTCAACGCGAGTTTGACGCACTAACGATAACGCATAACGCAAAACATGCTCACTCACCAGCACTTGACGCACAATTTTTTGCAGACTTTCAATCTCGTCCGCTTCAAGTACGGGTTGAATATCGTCCGTTTCAATTGACGTAGTTTTACGCACGATTTCAAGTTCTTCGTCGAAAGTCGGATATTGGACGAAAATTTTGAACATGAACCTGTCTTGTTGTGCTTCGGGCAACGGATAAGTTCCTTCTTGTTCGATTGGGTTTTGCGTTGCGAGTACAAAAAACGGTTCGGGCAAAACGTTCCGAGTTCGACCAACCGTTACGCGATGTTCCTGCATCGCTTCAAGCAACGCGGATTGCGTTTTCGGCGGAGTTCGATTTATTTCATCCGCAAGCACCATGTTCGCGAAAAGAGGACCTTCGATAAATTTGTAGATACGTTTACCGGAATTTTGATCTTCCTCGATAATATCGATACCAGTAATATCTGCGGGCATGAGATCGGGCGTAAACTGAATTCGGCTAAATTTAAGATTAAGCGCCCGCGACAACGCGCTAATCATCAACGTTTTCGCAAGACCCGGAACTCCTTCGAGTAAACAGTGTCCGCGAGAAAATATTGAAATTAGTAATTCGTCAATAACGTCGGTTTGACCGACTATCACTTGCGAAAGCTGCTCTAAAACCCTTTCACGAGCAACACGTAACTTGGAAATAATTTGTTCGTCTGACATTTGAATTTGACAGTTAAATTTTTAATTTATTGTTTAGTTAATATTAAACGCAACGTTTGAGTTTTGTTTGTTGATTGATTCTAAAGTTCGTCCTGTAATTTTTGTAATTTCGCGAGTTAAATTGATTATAGGGTATTTCTAAAAACGTAAAATATCACGCGGAACTTTGTTTTATCTTTTGAGCCGCCCAATCGCAGATTTCAAACTATCGCGTCCTCCAAGTCCTTAAAATCATCCTTAAAATAATATGGTTTAAAAAATATTTTTGAAGAGAATAAAATCCAATGATATTTTTTTAAGGAGACAACGAGGACTTTGGAGACAAAGAAAACATTAGGGACAAATTACTTTAAAATCTGCGATTAACGGCTCAAAGGACAAACCAGTTTTTTAATATGGAATTTGTAATATTTTAGGCGATTCCTTAACTCAACCTAGCGCAGCGGCAAATTCATCTACCGACGAACAAGTTAGCGCGACGTCAATAAGTTCGTTCAATCGATTCAGGTCTTTAATTCTTGTGATTTTTTTCTGTAAACTTTTCGGCGTATTCTTAAATCGCACCGACAAAGAACGAACGATATCATCTTTTTTTGAATCTACCATGCCTTGCGATCTGCCTTGCGATATGCCTTGCGACATACCTTGTGATCTGCCTTGCGATATACCTTGCGATATACCTTGCAATATGCCTTGCGATATGCCTTGCGATATGCCTTGCGATATGCCTTGCGATATACCTTGCGATATACCTTGCGATATACCTTGCGATACGCCTTGTGCAATGGCATCTTCGATTATAGAGTCTAGTAATCCGGCGTTTTTAAATATTTCAACTAATTTTTTGTTCATTTTAATATCTCCTTTTTCAATTTGAGGGCGATAAATATCAATTACAGCGCTGATAAACGTTAGGAAGTTTTCGTCGTTTTGGAGTTCTTTTTTTTCTTTTAGTAGTGCGCTGAATTGTTCGGTTGTTATATTGCCTTGTAATGATTTTAGCCATTTATTGTTTTCGTCTGACAATTCTTTTATCACGATAATTTGCGTAAACAAAATGTTTCCTCGCACGACATAAACTCCGGCTTCGACATTATCAACTTGAAATTTCTCCTTGATTTTATTTATCATATCGGCGGGATAATTTGTTGATACCATTGTTAGCGTTATGTCGTCATCTGATATCTTATCGAAATTTTGCGAATAATACAAGCAACCTATACCGGTTAATTTTGTAAAGTCCGCGTATCTTATTGTTACATCGAGCGACTTGTACTCGAATAAATTGTATTGTCGTAAGCTTCTAAAAATTTCGTGATTTTTGATTTCGATTGGTAATTTTTCAAGTGGAGTCAAAAGTGTTATTACTAAATCTATTCTATGATAATTCACGGGGAACTCAACCTCTGTCTGAACCATTACGTCGTTATTGATTGTATCTCCAAGCATGAGAAGCATCGCATGACGCCAAGCTAAATGCCAATTTGACGGTTTATCTTCTCGGCTGTCGTTTATAACCACTGATTCTTTAGTCGACTCATTGGTTGAATCTGCATTTTTTTTCTTTTTATCAATTTTCTTTTTAATCATAAGGTTGATCTCGATTGGGTTAATTTGTTGTAATCGCGCAAAAAAAATTGACGCTGTTGCTAGACGGGAATTTTTATTTGTCGGCGGTTTGAAAATATTATTTTATTTTTACGGTTACTGTTCCTTTGTTATCTGATCGGCTATTTGCGGCGTCGTTTATTTTTAGGAATAGTATGCCGGTTTGGGTCGGTTGCCAAGTTACTCCGATTCCGATCTCTTTGTATTCCGGCGATAAAAAATTACGATTGACGTCAAACTGAATATTCTGATTTGGATTCTGATTTGGATTTGGATTCGCGTTAGATTGAATTGGCTCCGGAATAATCATTGCTATTAATTTTCCAATCGGCATATTTTGGTAATATCTAATTGTTATTCCTCCGGGTTCGGATTGCCAAATATTCGGTTTGTCGGCAAGTTGAAATCGTCCCGACGCAACTAAGTTATAACGTCTTCCTGATTCTAATTTTATTCCGCTGTTTTGCCATCCGCGATCTGCTTGAACAATTATGTCGGGAAATGAATTGACGTTATTTTTTGTTGACGGATTTTTCGTTACGTTATTTATTGGCAAGCGGAAATCAATTGCCGTGCGTTCGAAATCATAGTTGTAGCAGATATTTTTTTTGAAATCGTTCCAATCGATTTCCAATTGAATTTGCGCCGTCAGAATATCTATTTTATTTTCTTGCGCGACGAGCATAATAAATCGTCTTGCGAAATCAGTATTCGATTCTGACAACCGAAAAACAAGACATCTAAACGCATTTCGATAGCGCGGATGGTATTCGCAAAACATTGTAAAACACCAACACATCGCGTAAAGTTCAACTTGATTATCGGTATTTTTTCCTAAAGAGAATAAATAATTCAAATTGCTAATATCGACTGTTCCGCGACCTGTGTTTTGGGCTTGATTATTGATAAATTTCTGCATAATTTCAATTCTTCCCAGATGCGAAACCGATTTTATATCGGTTGGAAACCATCCGATTATCAATTTGTTATTTTCAAATTTGTGAGTTGCTAACATCTCCGCGATACCTTCGCGATACCAAAACGGAGTGAAAGTTCCAAACGCATAAAACATGAACGCATGAACGCCTTCGTGTAGAAACAAATGACGCTGATAATACTCGCTATTTTGCCGACGCACCCATATTTGATTTCGTAACGAATATCCGTAACGCAAATCGGCGGCGTCTTTGAGCGTTCCGTGTTTGTTGAATTTTGTTAAATCGTCTATTAGAAATCCGCGAACATGAAATCCGTCGTATTTATTTAATTCGACTCCGAAATATTTGCACAATTCTATTACCAGCAGATCAAAAATTTTCGGCAATTGATCGACGTCGTTTCCAGACGCTATGTCGGTGTAGAGCGTAATATATTTTCCGTCGAGTTGTCTTATTCCTGATTCGTTGAGAAAAGACGAAGGCAATTTGTCGAGTTTTGACCATTTACTACGCATCTGTTTTCCAACTTTTTCAGCGTCAAAAATAGAGCCGACTTCAAAATCAATACGAGGATCGCCTGCAACGACAACATTTATCGTTACAAAAAAAGAAATTAACAATAAAGCAAAAATTACAGTTGAATTGATTTTCATTTTTTTAGTTATACTTTAAACGGAAACAAATGGGACGTCGTTGTTTGAAATCGGAGATCAACGACTCAAAAGAAATCGCTTTTGAGTCGTTTCAAACAGATTTTCAACCCAAACGTCCCCTTAAAAAAACGTAACCGTTCACAATTTTTAAATTATGATTTATGAATTTAAAAAACGAGAACGGTTACAAAGTCATAATCATATAAATCATATAAATCCTATAAATTGATGTTCAGACAGTTATGTTTTAAATTGTTGGAGAATTTACTCGCCTAATAGAATATCGTTTTGAGTTTTTTGTATTACTATATTTTCGAGTTTTCCTGTTTCGTGTTTTGAAGTTGTTTTTACTTGTAAATATCTGTCAGTTGTTCCTGTTTGAGAGGTCTCAAATAATACCGAAACTTGTTTGCCTATAAACGATTTTGCATAGTCTATTCTTAATTTCTCCGCTATTTCTGATAAATATTGCACGCGATCAAGCGTTATTCTTGGCGGAATCTTGTCTTTAAAACTTGCCGCCTCCGTTCCTCGTCTCGGACTATAACGAAATATATGAACTTTCGAAAAACATAATCGCCGAATCATCTCGCATGTCTTTTCAAATTGAATATCTGTTTCGCCCGGAAATCCAACTATCACGTCAGTTGTCAACGCTAAGCGATCAAATAACGATAACAGCCGCTCGCAACGACTAATATACTCGCCGCTTGTCAAACGTCGGCGCATCCGCGTTAAAACTTCGTCGCTACCGCTTTGCATCGGAAGATGTAAATGAGGACAAATTTTCACGGAATTATTCAACATCAAATTGATTAAATCGTCCGAAACCTCCGACGCCTCTAAACTCGATAAACGTAATCGAAAATTCCCCTCGACCTTAATTGTCCGTTCAACCAAATTTGAAAGATTACGACAACCATTAACGTCAACCAATCCAGATTCAATTAAATCCGCGCCATAATGACCAAGATGAATTCCTGTCAACACAATCTCGCAATAACCATTACTTGCAAGACAATAAATCTCCGACAAGATATCGTCAACCGACCTGCTCCGAAGAACAGAACGAACCTTCGGAATTATACAATAAGAACAACCAACTCTACACCCGTCCTGAACTTTTACATAAGCCCGATGACGTCCGCTAAATGAAGTTATTCCCAAAGGCAATTCCCGTAATCCTCTGTTTTTCAAGAAATTTGCCGCCCATTCAATATCGGTTGCGACAGACGTTATTCCTTCTATCTGATTAAATTGACTCGAATCGCGTCTTGCCGAACAACCAAAGACAATTACTTCAGCGCCGCGATTTTCTCGAATCAAACGTCTAACTAATTTCCGCCCTTTTGCCTCGCTCTCTGCCGTTACTGCGCAAGTATTCAAAAACACAACGTCCGCAACATCGCCTTCCGACGACTCAATATATCCAAGCCGAAGTAATCCCTCGCGTAAATACTCTGTTTCATACTGGTTGACCTTGCAACCAAGCGTGTAAAGTTTAAAGAACAATTTTCAAAATTTTTTTCAAAGGGAGAATTTATTTAGCAGAGAGAAATAATTTACGTTTGCATTAGCAATAGACAACGTTAACGACGTTAAATGGAATCAACGTCTATATATTGTCTGAAATATGATCGATAATAAAATTACATTTTAACGCATCTTCTTTCTGTATTTTATCTCGTTTTGACATTGTTTTTTTGTTTGTTGCGTTTTTTGATCTTTGTTATTTTAGGATTATAAAAACACGTCTTACTTTGTCAATGCGTCTATATTTTTAAGACAACTGTTTACGAACAAATCAAGATTAAGAGCTCATGTTACGCGGTATTTGTCCGTTAGTAGGCGTTTATTGTTCAGATAGGCGGTAATAGATCAGGTAGGCGACCGTAGGTTCGCAACCTTTCGCCGAAAGGTCGCGTTGCCGAAGGCAACGATAAAATGGATTCGACAATAAGGAATCTCTAAAAATTAAATTTTTATTAAAACCGCGTAGCGGTTTCCCAAAATAGCGATGGGTAAAAATTCGCTAGAATTTTCACCCATCGAAAAAAAATCGCGTTACGAATTTATTTGCGACGGGTGAAATCGCATTGCGATTTCACCCATCGCTATTCTGGAGTTGTCTCTACGGGACAAGGTTGATGTTTTGATTCAAATTAAAATCAATTCAGATTTACCGTCGGCTAACGCCGACGCGACCGTTCGGCGAAAGGTCGCGAACCTACGGTAGGCAACCTGATCTGGGATTGCAATATACTGAATGGTTACGTTATTTTTCTTTCAATCGTCCTGTTGGCGGATAGTCAATTGTAATATCGTATTTCGTTGCTTTGTCAATTTTTATGACCAAACCGCTTGTTTCAGGATTACTGAATTTTGTGTCAACCATTGACACGCCCCGTTCCCATCCCGCCGTATCGACACTCGTTGAAGTACTTGCCGCAACGCAAACTTTGTATTCTCCGCTCGGAATACCGGAATTGACTGAATCGCCGGATACCTTGTAAGTTCCATCCGGCTGAATCGGCGCAGAACCAACGTAAGTCTGCGTTGTAAACATTACTGATCCTTGTGTCAGCGGCTGCCCATCGGTATATTTCACCGTTCCCCAAACGGAGATGTTTTTACTGCACCCAACGCAAAGTAATGTTAAAGCGATTAACAATGTAAATTGTTTCATTGTAATAAAAGGTTAATTAGGTTAAAAGGTTAAAAAGTTAATAGGTTAAAAAGTTAAAGCCATCAATGCAACGCAACGAAATCGACGAAAACAATCCGTTAATCAGTTACGTTACATTGACGACTCTTTTTTTACGTTTTTCTTGTTACGGTAATGTAGCCGGATTGCCGTCATTGACTACCGCAAGTTTTAGTAAAATTTTATCGCCGGTAAAAACAGCAATCGTGTTGGAAATAGCACGAACTGAACCATCGCCAATTAGGAAATGACAATTGCCAGGGTGCCACGAACCGAAAGCGTTCTCGTTTCCATCACCGCCCATTACATTTCCCATATTATCGCCGGGACCTCGCCCAAGACGACAACTTGTATCGCCCTGAATGAGCCGATACAATCCATAACCGAATCTTCCGCCATAGCTACTATGTGCGACGGTTGTTAAAGCTGTACAGTCTCCCATTTCAAAATTGCTAGTGCTACACTTTCCCATTTTTGCCTGTGTTAAGTGTTTCTCGCCTAGCACTAATTGATTGCTTGTTCCGTCAGCCCACCAACTAAAAGTATCACGAGCCGGATAATCCGAACTCTGTCTTGCAATACGCAATGGACTGAAATTACATACTATCTTTTTTTCCGTTTCGTCTCC
>JAITAZ010000154.1 GCA_031283825.1 Planctomycetaceae bacterium
TTTTTTGCGGTTCTGAATGCTTCTAACATGCTGCCCGTTTTAGCTTCGCCTCTCCATGCTTTGTCAAACGCAGTTCCATGTGCTACACTCGTCCTAATAATCGGCAACCCCAACGTTACATTCACCGCCCGATGCATCCCCAATAACTTCAACGCAATATGACCTTGATCATGAAACATCGCCACTACCGCGTCATACTTGCCCCTTCGAGCGTCAATCATAATCGTGTCCGCCGGCGCGACATCGCAAACATTTATTCCAACATTTCTCGCAATCTCAATCGCCGGAGAAATCACCTCCAACTCCTCACAACCAAATAATCCGCCCTCGCCCGCATGAGGATTCAACGAACATACCCCAATCACCGGACACCTGCCCGTCATGCCAAACATAAAATCATTCGCCAACTTAATCCTCGATAACACCGATTCAACCGTAATCTGCTCAAATATCGTCCGCATCGCCGCATGAAGCGTAACATGCACAACCGCAAGACCATCAGCCGAATCAATTCCATCGCCCGCAGGAAGATAAAGCATCATCGCATAATCGCTCACCCCACAACGCTCAGCAAAAATTTCAGTATGCCCCGGATAACTATAACCCGCCAAATTCAACGCGCCCTTGTGAATCGGCGCCGTAACTATCGCATCAATCTCGCCACTCAACGCCGCATCAATCGCAACATTTATCGCCCGAAAAGAAGCCTCCCCAGACCGCTTGTCAACAGTCGAAGGCTCAACGAACAAAACAGAATCGTCAACACAACGAATACACCGAATACTCAACCCGCAACCAGATAAATCATCAACACAATCGCCAACCCCATCGACCTCGATTACCCTCAACTCAACCCCAAGCAAACCCGCCGCTCTACGCAATATCGCCGGATGACCATAAACTACAGCACAATCGCCAAACTCGCGAACAATATCTGTCCACGCGCCAACAATAATTTCAGCGCCAATTCCAGCAACATCGCCTAGCGTGATTCCAATTAAACCCATTTTTTAGTTGTATTAGTTATTTTAGTTGTAGAAAGAGACGAAGGGACGCGATAGTTTAAAATCAATGATTAACAACTCAATTGTCTCAACAAAATTTTCGCTGGAATATTAGGAATTTTCTAATTCAACTTAAAGAGTTATTCCAATTATTCCGATAATTCCTGAAATGCCGGTTCGATCTTGACTTCGGAAAGCAGGTTTTTTAATAAATTAAATAAAATTGTGAAATGAATCGCCCAGATTATTGTCTTTTTGTTTAAAATGTAAATCGGCGATAAATAATAATATCAAACATGAAAATTACAGACTTTGCGTTTGTACATTATGAAAATGCGTTTGCGATTGCAATTAGTTAAAATTGTTCTGTTGTCGCTTTCGCTATGGATTATGTCTGTTCGACAAACATCTGCAATGAACTCTACCGCCGACGAAATACCAAAATTAAATCCAGTCTTCTACTCTGACTCACACTCTGACTCCGCCAATAAATCTGATTACGCGAAAAATACTCTTTTCGACCAATTGTCCGCACGCAATATTGAATTCGACTCGCTACAACCCCGCTCAGATTTATCGTCTTTTGAATTGACCTCTTTGAGAACCGCCGATTCTAACTTGACCACAAGATCATTTTGCAACCCCGAATATTATCGCCGATACATAAATTACGACAGAAATCACACTACGACAGAAACCTCAACCGCGTCAATGTCGGCGGCGGATAATTCTACGTTAAATTCCCGCAGTAGATTTTTTCGTCATCACGGTCGAACAAGAGATTTTTTCAACCGGACATTGCCGACAATTAGTTCCGATTTTCGTCATTTTAATACTTGCGATTCGCTATGTAATATGTTCGTAGCATTGGGCGGCGCAGCGGTTTTGGCGAATACTTCGCTCGATAGAGATTTCCGCAATTGGTTTTGTCGAAATATCTCTCGTCCGAATTCCAGCAATAAAAGCGTTGACGATTTTAACTCGTTTACTAAAGAGTTCGGCGAGATTCCAGTAATAGCAATATTTACATTATCGGCGGCAGGATATAAACTTTTTCCGCGTATTTTTCCGAATTGCGAGTCGAAAGAATCAACGTTTGGCGAATACGCGACGCAAGTGTTTCGCGGTTATCTTGTCGGAACTCCGGCTAATTTACTCGGACAACTTTTTGTCGGCGCAGGACGTCCGAGCAACGGGTCGTCGGCATGGTTCAAAGGCAGATACAACGGCGTAAGCGGTCATGCGTTTGTCGGCGCTGTACCGTTTATAACAGCAGCTCAAATGACCGATAACCTATGGCTAAAATTTATCCTTTATATCTGCTCGACTTTCACGGCAGTAAGCAGAATTTATGAAGATTCCCACTACCTTTCACAATCGCTGTTTGGATGGTATATCGCATATTTGTCAGCAAGAGCAATATCAAAAACAGAAGGAAAAAAATTATCACGCGGCTTGACAATTTTTCCAATCATAGAAAAAGAAAAAGCCGGTATAGGATTCGTTTTTAAGTTTTAAAAGAGAATTAATATATCAGCGGAATTTTTTGTAACAATATTTCCTCGAATTATGCTTTCCTAATTTTCGCGATTTTTTTTGAGTTTTCTACGTTAAAATTTTTTATCAAATTTAAACGCAGAATACGCAGAATATCGCAGAAATAAGTCGTTATAAATATTTCGCTGAAATATTACAAACGGGAACTTCTAAAAACTAATTTTATTAGGAACGCGGGCGTCCCGCCTGCATGACAAACGCCTAAATATGCGGTCGAGACGACCGCGATCCTGCTAAAAATAAATTTTACATGAGGTTTTTAGAATTTCCCAAACCATATTATTTTTTGGGGGGACATTGGGGACAAAGGGGACGTTGGGGACACGCTAATTTAAAAACCATGATTAACGACTCAACAGAAGACAACAGCCTTTTAGAAGAGAGATTTTTTTCGGTTTTATCCCCGCGAGCCATTAACCCCAGATT
>JAITAZ010000141.1 GCA_031283825.1 Planctomycetaceae bacterium
CGGCGTGAATGTCGGAATGGGCGACGGCTCCGCACGTTTCATTTCTAATACCATCAACGCTCAGACGAATGGTATTATGTGGTCAGAAGGAACAGACGGTATGAGTTATCCTTCTCCAAGTGGTACAAAAGCATGGGCAGACCGTAATGCCGGTTTCATACCGGCAGGCGTTTCTCCGTATGGTGTTTGGGGTGCGCTTGGTTCCGCCAACGGTGAAGAATCCTCAACAGATTTTTAAAACACCTTTTGGGAATCTCTAAAAATTAATTTTATTTGATTTCGGTCAACTGAAATTGACCGAAGTCAAAATAATGAATCAAAATAATTTGTTTTTTTGCAAATGGTATTTTTAGAGATTCTTTATTGAAATATACTATTGTTTTGTCGGAAGAGCGTAATAACCGTTTTTCCGGCATTTTTCCTGACCCGATCCATTTTACTTATTTAAAACAATTACTTTACTATGAACAAAACATACAAAATCTTTTTTCTCTTGGCTACGGGATGTTTTGCCTTACTATTCCACATCGGTTGTGGGCAACATTTACCGGACGGAATGCCGCCGATTTATCCATGTAAAATCACTTTCACCCAAGAAGGAAAACCGGTCTTTAACGCTTCAGTGATTTTACATCCTGTTGTACAAAGTGATAAATACTGGGCAATATCAAGCGTTTCCGATGTTAACGGTGTTACAATGTTGTCCACGAATGGCAATTACAAAGGAGTTCCAGCCGGAACGTATAAAGTAACGGTGGAAAAAATTCTGCCAGAAGCTCAAGGAAGTAAAGGATACTATTTAGTCGATTCCATAGACATTCAATACCGTTCTGTTGACACAACACCGATTCAAGTAGAAGTTAACACGAACAAAAAACAAAACGTTTTTTCTTTCGATTTAGGAAAAGAAACTCAAACTCGAGTTTCGCAATTGATAGAAGATTAATTCCCTGAATCTCCCGTATTAGGAGTTTTGTAATATATCAGTGGAATTTTTGTAACAGCATTGTATTTTCGTTGAATCGTAGATTATTCAGTCCCGCTAGGGACGACACTTTATTAACCGTATGCTTTAGCATACGGTAAAGCCCCACGATTTACTAAGTCCTGCAAGGACGACACTTGATAACGCAAAAAAATTGTATCTCGTTCTGAATATCAAGTGTCGTCCCTAGCGGGACTTTTAAATGTGTTATTGCTGTTACCGTATGCTAAAGCATACGGTTAATAAAGTACTGTCCTTGCAGGACAATGAAAAATAAAATTGTCCAGTAAAATTATTCCGCTGCTATATTACAAAAAACGTAACAATTCAAACGATAGCAATCGCCGATCAATGGTTACTTACCTTCTTCCTTCTACTTCAACTAATACAACAATTACGACTAAAAATGACATACAACAATAACGACGATCTCGAACTCGAACCGATCAACGACGACGATTTAGAGCTCGAACCAATTGAAGACGACGAGGCGAAAAAACAGATTGCGCCGGATATTCCATTTAATGCCGGAGTGCGTTTGATTCCTGTGATTTGCTCTGCGTGCAAAACAAGACTCTATGCCGGAGAGGATCAAGTCGGACTTTGGAAACGTTGTCCTGATTGTTATCGTTTGACAGAAATACGAGCGGTTCTGCCAAAATTTATCTTGACTGCCGACGATCCCGAAGCCGCAGGAGGTTACAATTTACGCGATGCGGAAGTTTCAAAAAATGACATTATTAAACTCAAAAATGAAAATCTAAACAATTTTGAAATTGATCAAAAAAAGCGAGAAATCAATAGACAAAAAGATAAACTTCCTCCTCCGGTTCTTTACGACGAGCCGCAAGTTATGGAGGGAATTTTGAATAATTTGTTAAAAAGCAATCAGGAGAAGGACGAAGAAAATAAAATTCGCGAGCGGGAAAAACAAATCGAAAATAAAGTTGACGCCGTAAAAAAAGCCGCTCAAGCCGGAAATTTAGACGGATATTTAGCAAGTCAAAGCAATGAGCAACAAAAGATAATTGATCCTGCCGAGCGAAAACGTATTGAAAAGCAACGTCAATTTGACTCCGCAAGAACTTCAACGTTGACGCGAACGTCTTCGGCGTCATCTACGATGTCTTCTTCTTCTTCTTCTCCGCCGCCGCCGATTCCTTTGCGAGTGGGGGATCAATTGCGATCACAATCAACGTTGTCGTCGAGTTCTGAAAGATTGGAGGCGCGAAGTTTTGGTTTTATTTCGATGTTATTACCGTTATTTGATCAGCGTTGTCGGTGGCGGATGATTTTTTTAACGATTTTTGGTCTTATTGGCAATTTGACTGGAGAAAAAGCGCGTTCGATGATTTGGCAGGCGTCGATTGACAAGGTTTATGACAAGTCTCCCGGCTATGCTTATAATTTAGCGGAGAGTAGTTTTTTGTTTGTGAATTTTTGGGTGGGTGCTGTATTGAGTTTAGTTTGGTTGAGTATGTTATTTTTGTTTGGAATAAGTCTTTTTGAGTCGGCGGCGTCTGGCAGGGATCGGGTTGAGCGTTGGATACCGTTTAATCTTGATTTTGGATTTTCTTATATTGGTTGGTTATTTTTTATACTTTTTATTTCTGGTTTTCCGGGTTTTATTGTTTGGCATACGGTTGGATTTTTTTTACCGGACTATGATTCGTCGTTGATAATTCTTCATTATGCGGGTCAATTTTTTTGTTTCCCGATACTTTTTTTGTGTGTGATTGAGTCGGACACGTTTTATGGCAAGTTTCCGTTCAAGACTTTAACGAGTTTTTACAAGTGTCCAGAGTTATGGTTTTGGATGTATAGTTGGGCGGTTGTTTTTGCTGGTATTCCTATATTTATAATTGTGGGTTTAATGTTTATGGGAACGGTATTTTTTGAGAATTGGTTTATGCAATCGGTATTTTATTATATTATTGCGTCGTTCTTATTGACATTTTGCGGATATTTTATTCTCCTATATTTTCGATTGCTAGGCAAAATGGCGTGGGAACTAAAACTGGAAGAATAATAGTAATAAAGGCGTAATATTTCGATTGAATTTTTGTTTTATCTCTTGAGGGAATCTCTAAAAATTAATTTTAAACCACAGAGGACACAGAGAACACAGAGAAAATTTTAATTTGAATCAAAACATAATTTAAATTTATTAAAGTAAAAATTATGGATTTAAATCAA
>JAITAZ010000164.1 GCA_031283825.1 Planctomycetaceae bacterium
ATGTAGATTTGAAATGTTTATTTATTTTTTGTACGATAATTGACGTCAACGCAACTTGACGCAAGTTACGTTATGAACGTTGTCGATTGTTTTAAGTTGTCGGCGATTTAGAATTCGGACAAAGTCGTTTGTTTACCTTATCGGCAAGCGGTTTCTTACGATTCTAATTGTCGAAATTCATATCGACGACAACGAGGCGGGAATTATAACCGATCTATTTATCGTGTCAATAACTCATTATACCTATTAAACGTCCCCAGAGATTTTTTGTACAATATTTAGTATTTCATGTTAAGCGATTGCTACCCCAGATCAGGTAGGCGACCTTTCGCCGAAAGGTCGCGTCGGCGTTAGCCGACGGTAAAGTTGAATTGATTTAAATTATTACGAAATTGTAACCGTTCACAGTATTGTTAAAACTATGTTATTTTTTGGGGGGACATTGGGGACAAAGGGGACTTAGGGGACACTGGGGACGCCCTAATTTAAAAACCATGATTAACGACACAACAGAAAACAACAGCTTTTTGTAACCGTTCACTCGCAAGAGAAAATTTCCTACGCTCTGAAAGGGCGAAGGAAATTTTCTCTTGTACGTGAACGGTTACATTTATTTTAGAACTTGCGAGAGTTCTTTTTTGATTTCGCTTTCGATAGTTCCTCTTAATAACATCGCGGCTACTGGTAGGTCGATTATAATTTGAACCGCTTGCTCAAGAGATTCAACCGAACCTTTCAACGAAAAACCATAAATCTTAAACGAAAATTCCATTGCATTAGACGACGTCCAAGTTTCTTGAAGATTCGTAACCGTATAAATATGTTTTTCTTTAATTTCAGCTTCCTTAATTTTAAGCCGCTTCGTCGCCTCGTCTTGATTAAGATTATGCGGAAATGTAATGTCCAACTTTGGCATTTTATTAAATTTGTTAAATTGTTTCTAATTTATTTTTTGTAACGTTAATTATTCAAAATTTTCAGAGTTTCTTCGTGTAAGAAACCGTTTGTTCCTATTCCTTCTTTTCCGTAAATTGTGGAGATTCCTTTCCAATCTGTGAATTTTCCGCCGGATTCTTCTAATATTACAAGCATTGGTCCAGCATCCCAGTCTGATAATATCGGGTCAACCATAATTTCAGCTCTGCCCGTTGCAACTAGAAAATATCCATAAGCATCGCCCCACGTGCGAGTCAATGAAACATTACACTCTAACCTTTCATAAGCATTTCGACGATTCGACTTGTTGAACGTTAAAACCTCGCTTGTCAAAAAAACAGCGTCGGAAATATTTCGACAATCCGAAACTTTCGCCCGAACCACATCTTTAAAACGATTCGTCTCATGCCACGCACCAACTCCTCTACCCGCCCAAAGCATCTCGCCAAGCGCCGGAAGTCCAATAACTCCGCCAACATTGATTCCGTCTTGCTCTATTCCCACCAACATACTATAAAACGGAACACCATGAATAAACGATTTCGTCCCGTCAATCGGATCAAGCAACCACTTAAATCCACTCGTGCCAGATTGGGCAGAAAACTCTTCGCCTAAAATTGTATCATCGGGAAATTGTTCTCGGATACGGTCGCGCAAAAATCGCTCCACTTCCAAATCGGCAATCGTTACCGGCGACATATCCGCCTTCCGCTCAACAGAATACTCCGTCGGCGCATAAAAATACTTAAGCGTAATCTCGCCAGCCTCCTTGACAATTAAACGCGAAAATTCAAGCCGATCCATTTTATTTAGGTGTAAGTTGTTTTTAAGGATTGATGTCTTAAACAATATCAAAATCAATTAGGGCGGTCATTGTACATAATATAAGAATTACATCAAGCAACTGGGAATTTCAGAATGCTGAATTAAGAATTAAGATTTTTTTGTAACCATTCACGGTTTTAAAAAAGCCAAAAAAGTACCATTTGTTCCCGTTCAAAATATAACTGAATTTTGCTTTCTCGATTAAATTATCTACCAGTATATATAGTATGCGCGAAGTTATAAAATGGGGACTTTGGGTAAAAATAGCTAGTTTTGAGCTTATGATTGTATCGGTTGTTTCTAAAATACCGATAATGATGAGGCAGTCTATTTAGATTATTTTTAAACACACAAATTTTATTGAAACCTTATATTGAAATCACAAAAAAACTATTCCGAATTTTATTTAACAATTTACAAAACTTAAAAGATGTATTTATTTGACACGCTTCACATCGCGGCTTCGGCAATGAATACCAATCAACTTGGAATGCAAGTTGTCGGTCAGAATTTGACCAACGCTTCAACTACAGGTTATGTCCGCGAAACCCTCAACGTTCAAACAAACGGAAGCCGAAAAACCGGAAACGGAATAACTATCGGAACAGGATCACAAGTTACCGGAATTACGCAAGTTATCGATAAATTTCTCGAAGAACGTTTGCGAAATTCAATCAGCGATTCTACCTCGTCCGCAACTCAAGAAAAATATTACTCCGAACTCGAATCTCTACTAAACGAATTAACCGACTACGATCTCAGTACCTCCATCGAAACGTTTTTTAACTCAATCGATAACATTCAAAACTATCCCGAAAACGTAACCTATCGACAAATGGCAATCGAACAAGGTCTAAAACTCACTCAAGACATCAACCGTATTTCTACCGAGATAATCAATATTCAACGCGAAATTAACTCCGCGATTTCCAACGCCGCCGACGACATTAACAAATTACTAACCGAAATAAACGGACTAAATAAAAGTATCGCCCTTTACGAATCCGGCGGGGCGAATAATTCAAGCGACGCCATCGGATTGAGAGATCAACGATTAAGCGCTCTTACGAAATTGTCTGAATACATAAATATAAAAACTATTGAAAATCCGACCAACGGCAGCGTCGCGATTTATTGCGGTTCGGATATTTTGCTCATGGACGGAGTTCAAAACGAATTGCTCGTGCGGAAACAATACGAAAATTCAGACAGCATTTATTACGCCGAAATTTGCATCAAAAACACCATGACCCCGCTCGATGTCCGCAGCGGCAATGTTGCGGGTTTGTACGAGGCGAACAAAGAAATTCTAGGAAATTTCAACAACGAATTAGATAACTTCGCCGCCGGACTTATCAGCGAATTTAATAAGATTTATTCGTCCGGACAAGGTATGACAGGTTACGCGAATCTTAAATCGTTAGTTGCGTTTGATCAACCGAATCAGGCGATAAGCGTTGATCCGAATTTGAATCAGCCGATTTCAAATGGCGGTTTTTACTTGCAGCTTTACGACCCCAAAACGGCAACGACTACAGATTATTATATTCCGGTTGAAGTCTCGCAAGGATCGCAGATCGATCCGTTTTCGTTGAAGAAATCTATACCGGTTGCGGGAACAAGTATCAACGATATTGCAAGCGCGATCAATGCGATCAATGGAGTCAATGCGTCGGTAAATTCGTTTGGAGAGTTGGAGATTTCGACCGGCAATTCAGGATTAGAATTTGCATTTGCAGGCGACACGAGCGGCGTACTTTCAGCGATTGGAATAAACACATTTTTCACGGGCAATTCGGCTCAATCGATTGGAATAAATTCGACTGTATTAAACGACCCGACAAAATTCGCGGCGTCGCAAAACGGCGTCGGACACGATGTTGACAACAGCGTTTTGCTTTCGGCAATGTCGGTAAAATCGCTAACTGGACTAGGCGGAAGATCCGTGATCGATTTCTACGACGGAATCGTAAGCGAAGTCATGCTTTCAGCCGCAACTATGAAATCAATCGCGTCCACCGATTCGCTTTATCAAGCGTCGATTCAAGCTCAAAGGGATTCAATCAGCGGAGTAAATATAGAAGAAGAAACTATCCTAATGATGACATACCAACGCGCTTTTCAAGCCAACTCAAAATTAGTGTCAATCATAGATGAAATGATGCAGACGCTTATTGAGTTGTAGTAGTTGTAGTAGGGGGGAGAGAGAGAGAGAGAGAGAGAAGTAAGAGAAGTTTGCGAGTGTTGTGAAATAATTTTTTGTTTTGGGTAACCATTCACGGTTTTTTAATCACGGATAATACGGGGAATTTTAAACGCGGATAATACGGATTTGACGGTTATTTGCGGAGAATGCAAATGATGCCTTTGTATGGTAGAAATCAATAATTTTAAAGGGATAAAGGGGTGCAA
>JAITAZ010000148.1 GCA_031283825.1 Planctomycetaceae bacterium
TTTAGTATAGGTACTGGTCGATTCCCTGTTGTTTTCATTGAGGGAGTTGCGGCAGCAATAAGTAATGCGTTTTCTTCGTGGCTGTCACAAATGGTCATTACAATGTCATACACAACAAACGTGAGCATTGTAGCTAATGCATTCGCTGATGGTCTTGTTTGGGGAACAGCAGCTTCTGCTTTCGGTGGAACATTTTCTTGGAATAGAATAAATGGTAATTTTGAAAGAGTTTTTGAAGCAGATATTTGCAACCAAATAAAATATGCAGCACTGACATCTGTTGGTCGAGATTTTGCTAGTTGTATTACAAATTTAATTAGAGGAACTGAAAATAGATCATGGGCGGATATTTTAATTAGTACTGCATGGAATGCTGGTAAATCTGCGATAACAGTAGCTGTGATAAATCGGGTAATTGATGCTAGTAATATCTACCATAGTGAACAGGCATGGATGCAAGTTGTTACCGGATTAGTTACCAATATAGGTATCGGAACATGGTTAGACGTTGCTAGAGACTATTTGACTGAAAATATCGTACCATAAGAATTAGTCTTTGTGGAATTAACGATCAAAGAAGACTGGTAATATATCAGTGGAATATTTTTTTGTAATATAATCAGTAGAAAATTTATGTTAGCCCCGCAGGGGCGAGATGTGCATAACTGGCGGTGTAGCGCAGCGTAACCGCCGGTAAACGCCCACACAAACCGAAAGTCCCGCAGGGAAGACACTATGAATTATTATGAATTATTGTAACGATAAATCAATTTCATAGTGTCGCCATATACGGGGCTTGACTCGCGTGCGATTCCAAACCGTAGGTTACGCTGCGCTACACCTACGGTTATGCACTTGTCGTCCCTGCGGGACTAATAAAAAATAATTCCACTGATATATTACCGGATTTTTAAATTGCTAAACCCAATGTAGAGACGCAATGCTTTGCGTCTCTATCGATGATCTTTTGATCGAACAATGAGACGCAAGGCATTGCGTCTCTACATTTGTTAATTTGTAACTATTCGCGTTTTAATTTTGCGATAAAAAATAAAAAATTCCGTGAACGGTTATCGTATTGATTAAATCTGAATGCTGCGTTAAACTTGATCAATTGACAATCCATTGTCATAGATTTTAGTCTCATTTGGGAAAAAAACAGTTAAAAACCAATCAATTAAAAAACATAATTAAAAAATAATGGCTAAGAAATTATCATTTGTCGGTATCCTACAACGTAAAGGATTACTCAGCGACGCTCAAATTTCAGAGTCGCAAGAGATGGCTCAATCAACAAATATCAGCCTTCGCGAGGCAATCTCACGACTCGGTTATGTCAGCAGCGAAGAAGTAACTCGCGCAATCGCCGAAGAATTCAGCCGCGAATATCTCGAACTTAAAAATCTCGTTATTCCTCCTGCAATAATCGAACTCATCCCCGAATCAGTCGCTCGTGAAAATCTAATTCTTCCCTACCAACTCGACGGCGAAACATTGAGAGTAATTGTCAGCGATCCTAACGATCTCGAAACATTCGATAAACTCCGTTTTATTCTACATCGTCCAATCGATCCTGTTCTAGCAACTCGCGAGGCAATTCAAGAAGCAATCAATCGACACTACCAACAAAATATCGGCGAAAGCGCAGATTCAATGATCCAAGATATGACCGATACGAAAATTGATTTCACCGACACCGACGCCTCCAGCGCAACCGAAGCCGCAGCAAACTCAACCGATAGCGACGCGCCGATTGTACGTTTAACTCAACTTATAATCGAAGAAGCCGTCCAACTTCGCGCGTCTGATATTCATATCGAACCTTTCGAAGACCGAGTCAGAGTTCGATACAGAATCGACGGAATCTTAGTCGAACGCGATAATATCCCAAAACGTATTCAAGGCTCAGTATTGTCAAGATTCAAAATTCTAGCCCGACTCGATATCGCCGAACGCCGCCGAACTCAAGACGGACGTATAAAATTATCTGTCGCCAATAAAGAACTCGACTTGAGAGTTAGCGTAATTCCAACGAGTCATGGTCAATCAATAGTCATGCGAATTCTCGACAAAGATAATATCCGAGTCAGCCTTATGCAACTTGGATTCGCCGAAAGAGAATACAAAAAATTTGTCAGTTTAATTCGTCGTCCTAACGGAATTATACTCGTAACAGGTCCAACAGGTTCAGGTAAAACGACGTCTCTTTATGCGGCGTTAAACGATCTCAATACTCCAACGCGAAAAATAATTACAGCAGAAGACCCTGTCGAATATTACTTGCCCGGAATAAATCAAGTCGAGATAAAACACTCAATCGGTTTAGATTTCGCAAGAGTTATACGCGCAATGTTACGACAAGCACCAAATATTATTCTAGTCGGAGAAATGCGAGACCTCGAAACCGCTCAAATGGGAATACAAGCATCGTTGACAGGGCATTTAGTTTTCAGCACGCTGCACACAAACGACGCGCCCGGCGCAATCACAAGACTTGTCGATATGGGCGTGCCGCCTTATTTGGTTTCAAGTTCGGTTATCGGAATTATGGCACAACGACTCGTAAGAACAATTTGTCCAAAATGTAAAAAACCCTACGTGCCGTCAGAAGTCGAATTACACGAAGCAGGAATAACAAACGAACAAGCCGCAAAAGCTACTTTTGTGAAAGGTAAAGGATGCAGTCATTGCAATAAATCCGGCTATCGAGGACGAATGGCAATTTTCGAATTGCTAATGATGTCCCCAAAAATAAGAGAAATGACCTTCAAACAAGCAAGCACCGTAGATATCAGAAAAGCTGGAATAAGCGAAGGAATGAGTACACTCTACGACGACGGTATAAGAAAAGTTCTAAAAGGATTGACAACTATAGAAGAAGTTATGAGAGTCGCTCGAAGCGCGGAAGGTTGAGAAAAATTATTTTTCGTACAATAAATGCCAAAAATTTTTGTCTAAAAATCAGAAAGATACAAAATCAATCGGGGCGACTGGATTTGAACCAGCGACCTCTGCGTCCCGAACGCAGCGCTCTAGCCAGGCTGAGCTACGCCCCGTATAACCGATTTTCAATAAACCGAAATACCTCTTGACCGAAATATGTCTTGTAACAAAATAGAAATTATTCGATTACGAATAAATAATTATCTCTCAATATAAAAGACCAAAAAATACCGAACCCCACAAATACCGAACCCCGGAGTCGAACCGGGATGCCCTTGCGGGCGGTGGATTTTGAGTCCACTGCGTCTGCCATTCCGCCAGTTCGGCAAGCATTAAAATCATAACAAGGGGCGTAATTCTAACATGACCGAAAATTATGTCAAGAGTATAAAAATTGTGTAACTGTTCACGGTTTTTAAATTCATAACGCGATTTTTTTTCGATGGGTGAAAATTCTAGGGAATTTTTACCCATCGCTATTTTGGGAAACCGCTACGCGGTTTTAATAAAAATTGAGTTTTTAGAGATTCCCATAAGTCTCATTTGTCCCCTTAAAAAAATACTACGACAGAATATTACAAATTAAGAAATCAGGTCTATATAATCATTGCAGACGTAATCAGGTTTTACGGCGATAAGGTCTTTTGGATTTCCGTAGCCGAATAGTATGGCGACAGTTTTAACTTTATTTTTTTGTCCTGCTTCAATATCGCCGACAGAATCGCCGAAAAAAATTGTATTTGAGGCGTCAACATTAAGTTGCTTGATTATTTCTGCAATCATTTGATCTTTTGAATACATTTTTCCGCCGGTATCACAACAATATATAGAGTCGAAAAATTTGATAATCCCGCGTTTTTGGAGTAATCTCAGAGTTGAAGTTTCGCGTTTTAATGTTGCGACGGCAAGTTTTTTTCCGGCACTTTTTAATCGTAACAATAATTCAAACGCTCCGTTGTAAAGCGGCGAAATATCGTAATTACTTATCTCGTAATCTTCGCGATACGCCGCCGCAATTTTATCGACAAAATTCCGATCAACATTGCCGCCTAAAAGTTCGTCAATCATTGTTGCAAGCGGAGGTCCAACCCGCAACCGATCCATCGCCGGCACTGGATAATCACAACGTAAAAACGTATCTTCAAGAGAACGTTTAATATCGCCCATCGTATCGCAAAGCGTCCCATCCAAATCAAACACAACACAATCACATGACCCTAAACGCAAATACGTAACAGTTTTACACATTTCAAATTTCTTGTTTTTATTATAATTTTTTTCAATAAATTTTTGAGTGAATTGAGTTAAAATTTAAATTATTTTGTTCTTTTTGGTTTTTTAAGAAAAGTATATAACGTTACAAAAATTCTAGTAATATATCAGTGGAATATTTTTCATAATTAATTTTTGTAACCGTTCACAAGAAAAAAATAATATGGTTTTAAAAAGCCAAAGATAATTTTTTGGGGGGACTTAGGGGACATTGGGGACGCTGGGGACACTGGGGACGTTCTTGTTTGAGATCTGGGATTGATGACTCGGCGAGGGACAAAATTTAAAGAAAAAA
>JAITAZ010000247.1 GCA_031283825.1 Planctomycetaceae bacterium
GTTTTTCTTTGTTTTCTGATTCTTTTTTGATTCTCCAAAGTTGCGACTTGTTCAAATTCTTTTTCAAATTTTGTAACTTCAAAAGTGTCTGCCAACAAGATTTTTTCAAACGGGATATAATCTTTTTGCTCGCGATTTTTTCCGTAATAAATTTCATGAAACGTTTCCTCAATATTTATCGCCGCGATGTAATACGCTAACAAGACAATTTCATTTGCGTGAAGTTCGTTTTGATATTTTCTCAACAAATCTTTTTTATCGATTAGTCCGCTTTGCAATAAACGTACAATAAATGTTCCCGTTCCCGTAAACGGGTCAAGAATGTGAACGTCTTTCGCGCCGATTCCTACATTAAATTGCTCCCTCAAGACAGCATTTACACTTTTAATAATGAAATCTACGACCTCAATCGGCGTGTAAACAATTCCCAGACGCTCCGACATTTTCGGAAATGCCGTTTTGAAAAATTTATCATACAACTCTAAAACGATTTTCTGCTTGCCCCTAATATTATCAATCCCTTCCGCCCGCCTCTTAATAATTCTGAAAAATTTTTGCAGTTTTTCCGCCTCGTTTTTCGGAATAGCGTCGTTTAATAAGTCAGTCATTTCATTCAACATTTGCGAAATCGGATTGCTTTGAGTAAAAGGCGAATCTCCAAATAACGCCTCAAAAACCGGCTTCGTAATTAAATGTTGCGCTAACATCTCAATAACTTCGTCGTCAGAAATTTCCGTCGCTAAATCACTTTCTAAATCTGCGCTGAAACGTCTTAATTTAATTGCGTACTCTTCATATTCTCCAATCAATTCTCCAATCCTTTCCTTATAATGCAACGCATATTCCGCGACGAATTTTGCCCACTCTTCCCAGTACGGTTTCTCCCCGCACTTTCTTACAATTTCACCATAAATTGCATTCCGCCAGTTCTCAATTTCAGCAAAAGATAACTTCAAAAACCCCTGCGAAGAATCGCTAATTTTATTATTAAGCTCGCCCAGAATATTCGTATCCTGAATCCCGCTATTTCCCCTTTGCGAACCTATGAAATTTACGATAATATTTTCCGGTCGCTTTTCATTTAGACTAATAATATTTATCGCCGTATTAAATCTGTCGTCGTGAGCTCGCAACGCTTGCAAGACGTCCCAAACAACCTTGTAAGTATCGCTGTCGTCCAACGCCTCCACCGGATCAACCCCCGCCGGAATAACAATCGGCAAAATGACATAACCATAATCCTTCCCCTTCGCCTTTCTCATCACCCGCCCGACCGATTGAACGACGTCAACCTGCGACTTTCTCGGCGTTAAAAAAATAACCGCATCCAACGCCGGAACGTCAACCCCCTCCGACAAACAACGCGCATTCGATAAAATCCGACACTCGTTTGACTCCGCCTCTTCCTTCAACCAATCCAATTTTTTGTTACGATAAATCGCATTCTGAGTCCCGTCAACATGCTGAACCTCACAAAATAACACTCCCTCCCCATCCGACGAACCCGCATGATAGTCAGAAATAATTCCCTTAAATTGCTCGCTAAATTGCTCCGATTGCTTGATCGAAGTCGTAAACGCAACCGCCCGATGCAACGGCTTATAGGTTTTCGGCTTTAACTTTTTTGTTTCAGAATTTACCTCAATATCAACCGCATCGCCTCCAACAATTCGCCCCGCCAACGCATTCCAACAACCAACAATCTTCGCCGGATCAACAAGAGGTAACTCCTTTCTATTCCCCTTTTGAGGAAACGCCGCCTGCATCTCACGATTCACAACATTCTCATCAACTCCCAAAATAACAACCTTGTAATCCGACAACAAATCCTCACTCACCGCCCGCGAAAAACCCAGATAATACAACTGCCTTCCATAAACACTCTCATCATCCATCGACCACACCGGAATATCCCGCTCCTTCGCCTTCGCCTTCGATTCCGCCGTGTAAAGTCGAGGCGTCGCCGTCATGTAAAGCCGCCTTCGCGACTTGATAAAATCAGCGTCATGAACACGAACAAATTGCGATTCGTCCTCCCCAACCTGCGCGCCCGTAGTACGATGCGCTTCATCACAAATAATTAAATCAAATTCATCAACCCCGCAACTCTGCGCAACATTAATCGAATTTAAAGATTGATAAGTCGAAAAAATAACAGTCAATTTATCGTTACGAATATTCCTGCTCTTGCTAAAACTCGCCGCTAAAGACTTCGCGTTTGTCGTAGCCGGAATCGCAAGATCGTCAGAACACAACGGGTCGTTCTCGTCATGCTTGCCCACTTTTTCATCCGAACAAACCGCATAACAATAAAGAGGAATCTCAGACTCCGCCAACCACTCCCGCAACGTCTGAGACATCAACGATAAAGACGGCACAAGAAATAAAACAACTCCGCCCCTGCCGACAAATTTCTCGGCAATCTTCAACGACGTAAACGTCTTTCCCGTTCCGCAAGCCATAATCAATTGTCCACGCTCAACCTCGCGAAATCCATCCAGAACAGAACTAATCGCCTCCGCTTGATGAGAATACAAAACTTTATTCGGCTTGAGTCTAATTTTATCGTTACAAAAATACTCGTCCCAGTCAATTTTACTGCTCTCAAGATCAGATAAACCAATAACATGAACCGGAGGATTCTGATTTTTAACCGCGTCTTCCGCATTTTTACCAAGATCAGAAGTCGCAACAAGAATCCGCCGAACAAAATCTTTCTTACTCGACGCCGCAAGAAACGAATCAATATCCGGCTTCTGAATCTTATGACCCTCCGAATAACATTTACACTGAATCGCAACAAATCCAGAACCGTCTCGCATCTCCGCAACAAGATCAATTCCCGTATCAGAGTTGGAACGCTTGTCCCAATTCGACCAAAGAATAACATTTTTATATTGCGTTTTATACTCCGGTTCATTCAAAAGAAAAATCCGCACCACCTCCTCAAAACGTAAACCCTTGTCACGCTCGGAACTCTTAACTTCACCTACTCGATAAATAATAGATCGAATACTCATAAATTTACCTCAATTGATAGTATAACCACGCTCAGGGGGTTAAAATTCGGAATTAAATTACTAAACCCAATGTAGAGACGCAATGCCTTGCGTCTCAATCGGTGATCTTTTGATCAAACAACGAGACGCAAAGCATTGCGTCTCTACATCGGATGCCTTGCGTCTCAATCGGTGATCTTTTGATCGAACAATGAGACACAAAGCATTGCGTCTCAATCGGTGATCTTTTGATCAAACAATGAGACGCAAGGCATTGCGTCTCTACATCGGGGTTAGCAATTCAATTCCGAATTTAAAAACCCGTGAACGATTACCAATTTTTGATTACAAACAACGACGTCCCCTTTGTCATCTTAAAAAAATTACGGATGTTTTTCATTACAAAAAACTGTAGCTTCTTGATGGATTTCTTCGATAGTTTTATCATTCCATAGATTTCGTTGCCATTCGGTGTAATCGAACTGATCTTTTAGAATACTGTTAATAAAACGTTCCGTATTTAATGCGCCTAAGTGTTTTATCAAAATATTCATTGCCTCTTCGCGTAAAGCCGTTTCTGATTGAAAATCAATTTTCATAACCGATCCTCCATTTCAAATAAAAAAATAATTGGATTAGTAATTCGTATCGCCGAAAATAATTTATTATCTTGTAACCGTTCACGGTTTTAAACTCGGATAATAGGGGGATTTTTTAAACGCGGATAATACGGATTCAACGGATATTCGCGGAAAATGCAAATGGCGATTTTAATATTTATAAAATTGTATTATTTATTTAGGTTTATTTATTTTAATATACTTTTCACACTTAATTAATCTTATAATTTCTCATTCACTCCATTCTTTATCACCTTTAATCTATTGACTTCTCTACCACAAAAGCATCATTTCCATTCTCCGCGATTATCCGTATTATCCGAAT
>JAITAZ010000303.1 GCA_031283825.1 Planctomycetaceae bacterium
TAAATTTATTAAAGTAAAAAATTATGGATTTAAATCAAAATTTAATTTAATTTTTAAAAAATATTCTCTCTGTGAACTCTGTGTTCTCTGTGGTTAATAAAAAAACGAGTTTTTAGAAGTTCCCTATTACGAAATTTTGTTTAGCGCGATTAGTTTATTCATTGCGATATAGGCTTCGTAAATTAACCATATCGCAAGCAAAATAATAAAGACTCCAACAGCCGTCAACAAATATTGACCCTTCACAACAAAAACAAAAATTATGTTGTATAACATCGCCCATAACGGAATGCCGATCATTACCGCGCCAGGTATCAATAAATACGCGGCAGAAGATTTCTCTCTGAATAAATACACTCCCGCAACCATAAGCGTCAATCCGGCAATAACCTGATTGCCTGCGCCAAAAATAGGCCACAAAATCAATCCTCCTGTTCCATACGGCGCGTCTGGAGACGACTTGCAAAACGCAAGTCCTACCGCCATCGCTAAACCAATTCCTGTCGCCAAAAAACGATTTTTCAACGGAGTAAAATGAATCATCCCTCCAAGCTCTTGCAAAATATATCTCATCAAACGTAACGCCGCGTCGATTGTCGTCGCCGCAAAACACGCTACCAAAATCGCAATTATCCCTTGACCAAACTTAACCGGAATCCCAACCTTGCTAATAAAATTCGCACCGCCCTCAATAAAAGTTCCAACCTGCTCGCCAAGATTCATGTCTTTCCAATTTCGATTATATCTCAAATCCCACGCCGCTCGACCAGTTACCAAGTCCGCCGATCTCGACAATAACTCCACTGATTGATTTTTATTTTGAGATTGAGATTGAGATTGATTATGAGATTGAGCTTGATTCAAATTTTGATTCTGCGTTGAAGCAGCGGCAGACGTTGAATTTACAATACCAATTCCAATTCCCGCCGTACAACTCAAAATTACAATCACCGCCAATGCAGCCTCAAGCAACATTCCTCCGTAACCTACAAATTGAGCGTCTTTCATCGACGCAACTTGCTTGCTGCTTGTTCCGCTGCTTACCAAAGCATGAAATCCGCTTACTGCGCCGCAAGCTACCGTTATAAACAAAAACGGTAAAATCGGCGGCGCGCCGGATTCAGACGCCGCATTTATCCGCAACGGTGGAGACGAACCCATTATGTCCGCCGAACCCGTTATTCCGGCTATTATCAAACCAATTACAATCAACGCCAACGCAATATACAAAATTAAACTATTCACATAATCTCGCGGCTGCAAAAGAAGCCAAACTGGAAGCACCGACGCAAAATAACAGTAAATAAAAAGTATCCAAGTCCAGATCATTGTCGAGTTGAGAGAAGCATGATAACTCTCGAAACTCGGTATCTTCACCGCAAACATAGAACTGCTCGCAGAAAGAATTACCGTCGCGCCAAGAATAAAAATCGAAAATAACGATGCCAAAAATAACGAAACTCCATAACGATGCGTTATCATCCCAAGTATTATCGCAACCGGTATCGATATTACCGTAGGCATAACAGATTGAGGATAATCTTCAAACGTTTTTGCAATGACATTTCCAAACACGGCAATAATTATCGCTAGAATGAATGTCAGCAGAATCAACAAGAGCAATTTCGCAGAAGGCGATAAAACGTCTCCGGCAACGTCTCCTAACGAATGTCCTTTGTTGCGTAACGAAAGCACAAGAGCCGCAAAGTCATGTACTGCGCCGATAAAAATACTTCCGAAAATCACCCAAAGCAACGCGGGAAGCCATCCCCAAATTATTGCAATCGTAGGACCGACAATCGGTCCTGTTCCTGCAATCGCGGTAAAATGATGTCCGAAAATCACGTAACGATTCGTCGGCACAAAATCGACGTCGTCCCGCAACTCGACGCTAGGGACAATTTCGTCAGAACGAAGCCGAAATATCTTTCGCGCAAGAAATCGACCATACGTATTATAAGCAAGTATAAAACCAAAAAATGATAAAAACGCAATTAAAAGAGTAAACATCTGAAAAAAATTTTAGGTTTATTAAGTTGTAGTTGTTGTAATCATTCAAACGAAAATTCACGCGGTTTGAAATTTTTCGGGACGTCCATTTTCATTGTATCTCCGCTTTGCTTCAAGACATATAATCCGTTTTTTATAGCATAATCTCTAACATTCTGCGGAAAAATAGCTCCGGCAATCGCGCCGATAACTTTTTTATTCTCGAGTTTATCTTTGCGGTTATGGTAAAAAATTTCAATACGTTTAAGAAAGTCTTTAATGTCTTCTGCCTCAGGGTTAGCTTTGACTTCGACTACGGCAATTACCGAACCGTTCTCAAGAATAATATCAATTTCAGCTAGTACGATATTTTTTTTATCTCTAATTTTTAAACCGTGAATCTCTTCATTAAACTGGTAATCAAGCTCGTTAAATCGCCTAATGATTCCGGGTAATACGATATGTTCTATGAGGTCTCCAAATCGATTACCCAATTTTCCCATTTGGTCAGAGAATCTCTTTATTGACGCTCGAATGTCTTTCATTTCCTGCTCAGCAATTTTCTCTCTTTTTTTTCTTTCTTCTGAAAGCTCTTTTATTGATGCTTGCAATGATTCTTGTAAAAATGTTTGTAAAGATTCTTGTAATGATGTTTGTAATGATTCTTGTAACGACACGTGTAATGATACTTGTAAAGATTCTCGTAAAGATTCTCTGAACTCTTTCATTTCTTGCGCAGTAATTTTTTCTGTTTTTTTTCTTTCTTCTATAGTTTCTCTAACGATCAACTGTGTCTCGCGGAGAGTTTGTACAATTTGATCGTAGGTAATATTAGATTTTTGAGTTGTTTGTTTTTTATTCATTTTAATAATGTGGGTTGATAGTTAATAACGTTGTTAATAAAATTGTTAATGAAGTCGTCTGTTTGTCTAGTTGTGAATTTATTTTTACCAAACGGCGAGTAAATATACCATCTTAACCAAACATGACAATTGCCTAATTAAGCGTCGGCACAAAAAAATTTTCAAAAATTCTGATAATTCATTTTCGGCTGGAATTTTTTTTGAAAATTGCTCTTTCCTTAATTGTTAAAATACTGTATTGTTCGCAAAGTGATCGCGAGATTACTTTTTGAACTGGTCTTAATTGAATTTTCGGTCGGAGCTGTAGTCGGAAAACAGACTTTTTAAGGAATGTTCTGAAAATTGCCGAAATTCAAATGCGATTAGTTTGAAATTCAACAAATAAATTTATCACTTTACGTTTTCAAAATTTGGTAGTATATAAAGATATTAGTACGTTTTTAAGTTGCTATATTTTATTGGCGATTTATCGTAGTCTGCCGTAATTTTGGACGTTGTTATTTTTTAACGTTTTACCAAATGAGTATTGATTCGCTTTCAGTTATTAGTCCTTCCGCTAATATAGGCGGCAACGTGGAGATAGGACATTTTTGTATTATTGAGCCGGATGTTGTAATTGGCGATAATTGTCGTTTATCGTCTCATGTTACGATTAAGCGCGGCGTAGTTATCGGTAATGATAATATATTTTGCGAAGGCACGACGATAGGCAATTTGCCTCAACATACGTCGGTTGGCAATGATGTCGGCGGCGTGATTATTGGAAACAATAATATTTTTAGAGAAAACGTAACAATCCATAGAGCGATGCACGAACCGTCGTTAACTCAAATTGGCGATTCAAATTATTTTATGGTGAATGCTCATGTGGCTCATGATTGTAGAGTCGGCAACAATAACGTTATTGTGAATAATGTCATGTTAGCTGGACACGTTGATGTCGGAAATCGCGTAAATATTGGAGGCGCGGCGGGAGTTCATCAATTTTGCAGAATAGGTTCTTACGCGATGGTCGGAGCGCAAGCTCATGTAATGCAAGACGTCTTGCCGTTTGTTACGGTTGACGGACTAACAAGTAGAATCGTCGGACTTAATCTAATTGGCTTGAGAAGAAACGGATACTCGACAAGTGAAATAAATATATTAAAAGAAGTTTACAGATTAGTTTACAGAAGCGGAATCGCATGGAAAGACATTCTACAAAAATTACAAGACGAATATTCTACCGGAGTCGCCGCAGAAATTACAAAATTCGTGTTGACTACAAAACGAGGAATTGTTCACGAAGGACGATACGCCGAAAATTCGTTACTAAAATTTAATCGAACCACAGAAAATAAATCCTCTACAGATTCAAACAACGAAGATACTCCCGCGCTGAAAATAAATGTCGGTTAAATGAAGGATTCAATTGTTGTGGTAGTTAATTTTGAGTCTCTTAATCCTTAATTTAAAACTATAATGTCCTCTTTGTCGCCTTAAAAAAAACATATTATTTTAAGAGGATAAAGGGGACAAACTAACTTAAAATCTAGGATTAGAGACTCAAGAGATTAAACAAATTTTATAAGGGATACGAGCGTCTCGCCTATATTATTTTTTTGGCAAAAAACGCCTAATTATGCGGTTGAGATAACCATATTAATCCTAAAAATAAATTTTAACATGAAGTTTTTAGAAGTTCTTTAAAGAAAAAAACTTTATCTGTTGACGATGTTTTTTCTCTGTGTAAACTATCGAAAATTTTTGTAATTGTTCCGTAGAATTTTTATAGCGATTTTGATAATAAACAAAAGAGACGCATTAAATCGTCTATCGGTAAACGTTAATTTATTTAAGTAAACTTGTATTTTTTATGAATGAGGAAAATTGTAATGAAAAATTTTAAAACATTACAACTGTCAAATACATATTCCGACAATGAAATTGCCGTCGGATTTCAAATTTTAAATTCCGCCGGAATTCAAACTACTTTTAACGACGAAAATATTGTTCTTGATTTTGACGTTGTAGATATGAAATATATCGAAAAACAACAAAATAAAACCAAAGAATTATTGACAAACGTTCTTGATGAATTACTTAAAATTCGTTCTTTTTCTTCTTCTAACGGCAAAATAGTTTTTAAAAGTTTTAACAAAGATAAAAAGGTTATCGGCAAAAAAGAAAACAAAGAAAAACGTCTCGGTTACGAATCTTTTCAAAGACATTTTTCTGAAAAAAACAATGACACGCCGTCTCGATTCTTAAATAAAATTCATTGCGTTGATTCATTAGTTTTGCTAAAACAATTTCCTGATAATTGCATTGATTTGATTGTTACGTCTCCGCCGTATAACTTTGGCATCAATTATAATAACTCCAACGACGTCAATTTGTGGGACAATTATTTTGAAATGCTATTTAATATTTTTGGCGAATGCGTTCGGATATTAAAAAGCGGCGGCAGAATGATTGTTAATATTCAACCATTATTTTCAGATTACGTCCCGTCGCATCATCTTGTAAGTAATTTTTTTATACGGCAAGGTTTGATCTGGAAAGGCGAAATTATTTGGGAAAAGAATAATTACAATTGTAAATACTGTACTTGGGGAAGTTGGCAAAGTCCGTCGTCGCCTTATTTAAAATACTCGTGGGAATTTATTGAGATTTTTTGTAAGAATACGTTAAAAAAAGACGGCATCAAAGACGACGTCGATATAACGGCAGATGAATTTAAAAAATGGGTTTATGCCAAATGGTCAATAGCGCCCGAACGCAAAATGAAAGAATATAAACACGACGCAATGTTTCCTGAAGAACTAGTTAAACGGATTATTAAACTTTTTTCGTATCAAAATAATATTGTGTTAGACCCATTCAACGGCGCCGGAACAACAACCAAAGTAGCCCGTTCTCTTGGCAGACAATTTATCGGCATTGATATTGATCAGTCATATTGCGAAATAGCCGAGAATCGATTACGAGAAACAAATTCATTATTCGCGCAAGGAGAAAATTAAAATGGCGTCAATAGATAAAATTATTAAAACATATAACTCAGTTATTAAAGATGCAGAATCTAAAGCGTCAAACAGTAAACGCGCTTATGGAGGATATTTACGCGCAATGAAAGGCTGCTTACAAGAACATATCACAGAAGAAATTATCAAAATCGCATGGAAAAATCTTAAAGGCGCGGATGATCGTATTGAGATTAATTCTAAAAAAATTTCTATTCCTATTCAAGAATCTTATATCAACAATATTGCAGATAAAGAAGTGAGGGAATACATCCGACAAAACATTAAAAAATATTTTTATAAATTGAGCGTTGACAAACACGTTTTTATCGATGGGCAATTTGTGATGGGAATCGAATGTAAAGTTTATACGGAAAATGCGATGATAAAAAGAATTCTTACTGATTTTCATTTACTTAAAACAGTAAATCCGAATATATCGTGTTTTCTTTTTCAGCTTGAGAGTCAGTTAGGCGGCGATTATTCCGATTTATCGAAATTGGTCTATGGTTCATTTGCAACCCATTCGATTATGAGTTATTTTGAAGATGTCGATTTACATATTTTCACGCTGCTAGAAGGCGAACGAGATGTCAACAAACCAATACACAAAAATTTTAAACCGCTTAAACGCAATAAAATAGAAAACGCCGTAAAACTACTAGAAAGTTATTTGAAAAAATATTTGTAAATTGTATCTCATATTAAATCAAAAAACTAAGCCCAAATTTAATTCAATGCAAAAACAAACGTTTGGCAATATCAATGTTTCGCGTCTGAATGCTAATATTAACGTTGATTCTAATAATTCAGATAAAC
>JAITAZ010000325.1 GCA_031283825.1 Planctomycetaceae bacterium
TCTCCAAATAATTGAGCTTTTTTAATACTGTCTATTCCTAAATCAGATTCTAAATCAACATCCAAATCGACAACCTCCGGCGGATAACCCGTTTGATCGATCACAAAGTTAATCAAAAACGTTTCGATTTCCGACTCGTTTAAAACTTGTTTCGACTCGTTTTCTGTCGGCGGAATATTTTTTGTAACGTTAATTGGTTCTGTTGAAATTGTAGGAGACTCAGTTGACTTCGCCGACTCTACTAACTCTGCCGAATCGCTTGCCGACTTGCTTGTTGTCTCTGAATTTCCGCTCAAGAAATCTTTTACGCTTCTCAATGTTGGGAATTGGTCAAGTGTTAAATTTTCGTTTGGTTTTATGTCGAAATATTGACCGATCTCTCCAAACAATTGAGCTTTTTTAATACTGTCGATTCCTAAATCGGATTCTAAATCTACGTCTAAATCTACGACTTCCGGCGGGTAACCGGTTTGATCGATTACGAAGTTAATCAAAAACGTTTCGATTTCTTCGGCTGAAATTTTTGACTTAACTTTGTTATTGTCTGCAAGATTCACCGGTTGAATTTCCTCTTGAATTACCTGTTTGATTTCCGATTGAATTACCTGTTTAATTTCCTGTTTAATTTCCTGTTTAATTACCTGTTTAATTTCCGGTTCGACATTTTGATTTGTTACCGAATTAATTTCTGTAACGATAATTTTGTCGTCAGATTGTTTTGGTAATTCGGTTGTTGTTGGATCGGTTTGTTGACGATTTATACTTTTTGCGGTTGCTTCTTTGCGAAGTCTTTCTCGGCGGCGTTCTGTTGCGTCGAAATGGACGAATTGTTTCATAGTTTTTACCTCGTTAAATAGTTTTTGCGATTCTGCAACTGGAATTTCCGTTACAGTATTTACGTTTGATTGTTTTAATATTGATTGAGCTTGCGGCTCGGTTAAGGTTGAAATTTTTTCTGGTTGAATATTCGTAACGATAATTTTTTTCGGTTCTGTTCTTCGCTGCACAATAAAATGTTGAATCGAATGACTTCTGCCCGCGACATGAATTGCCACTCCGGTTCTTTCGTTGTTAATGCTTGTTTTGAGAGGAATAAAGTTTTGCGAATTTTGGTCGGACGATTGATTTCTCGCGATAAATTTATTTCGTTTGAGCGGTAATTTATGTTGGTCGAGTAATTCGATTGCGGTCAACAATGCGACGGCGGCGGAAGTTGTCGGCATGTATCCGAACTGATCGACTCGCGTATCGACCGGACTTTGCGGATAGTATCTTCTGACTTGCGAAACGACGGAAGTTTCATTTTCCAACTTGCCGGAATGAACGACTTCTACCGCTGCAATATCGGTTTGACCGGAGACGCTTTTCGCGCCTTTGATCGCCGTTGACGCTTTCATTGCGGTTACAGAGCCGTATAAAATTCCCAGAATATTATCGTTGTCGCGTTTGGCGTCTGCTAATCTTTTCAGCAGAAATACGACGCAGCCTTCGCTTGGAACAATTCCTGTACGATAATTCCCCAGCGGCGTAATTTTATCGGTTGGTTGTTCTAATTCGCCGTTGAGTTTTAGGTCGAGAAATTTTTCCGGCGTGATATTTTGTTCGCCGCAAAGACATAACATCAAGTCGGACGATTTGTCTAACAGCATGTCTAGGCAGCAGTTAATTGCTGCGCCGACAGAGCGGTCGTCTGCGTCGATTGCGACTCCTCCGCCCATTAAATTGTACGACTTTGTAATTCGCGACGCCAACGAGCTTGCGGTGAAACTTCCGGTCTCGTCGATTAAAGCGGGGAATCGTGCATAAATTTTATCGCGAAATTCTTCGCAGATTTGTTTAATTGTATCGGTTGAAATTTTGTTATCGGCGAGATAATTTTCGATAAACGCTTCAAGTTCCGGCGCGCGTAAATCCATGTCGAGTTGCGACGCGAAATCGCCGCCAAAAAACGTGCCGACTATACATCCGGTTTTATCGCGTGGAATCGGTTTGAGTTCGTTTCCGTTTGCGTCGATGTATCCCGCGTTTTGAAGAGATTGATCTACCGCGTCGAGAAACATAAATTGAAGCGGACTAGCTTGAGCAAGTTGTTTAGGCGGAACTTTATGACGTTTCCAATCGTAACTATAATTTTCGATTATCGCCGCGTCGGAAATTTGAATTTCACAATCTGTAAGATTTTCGTTACGATTATTATTTTTGGCGTCTAAATTATCTGAAACGTCTGAAATTTCAGCATTATCTGCCGAATTATTTTTGGAGATTTTTGAATCGTTTGAGTAAGTTACGTTGTTGTAGAGATCTTTATTCCATCTATTTTTCGGCATTGGGACTCTGACGTCTTCGCCTTGTTCGAGTTTTGTTTTAAACTCTTCTACTGATTTTGCGCCGGGCAGAATTAATCCTGTTCCGATAATTGCGACGGCGTCTGATTTATCGTCGTCGAATTTATTTTCGTAACAAAAAACTTTATCGGCGATATAATCTTCAACGACGACATGAACGTTTAGTCCTCCGATTCCAAACGAGCTGACGGCGGCGCGTCTTGGTGCGGCGTTATCGCGTTTCCAATCGATTGGTTCGTTTGGCGGAAACATCGGAATTGAACTCCAATCGACGCTGCGATTCAACTCTGTATCATGCGAAACGACGGCGGGAATTGTTTCGTATTCCATTTGAACAAGAATTTTCGCCAAGCCCGCAAGCCCTGAATTTTCAAGCGTATGACCAATGTTTCGTTTTATGCTGCCGACCGGTAGAGAATGAGGAATCCGAAAACGTGCAAGATTCGATTCTTGAAAAATTGTTGCGAGCGATTCTAATTCGGTCGCGTCTCCGAGATGAGTCGAGGTTGCGTGGCATTCGATATATTGCAAGCCTTCGAGTGTTTTTGAATCGTCGTAAGCGCGTCGGATCGATTCAATTTGACCTTCGCTACGCGGCGCCCAAAGACTTTTGCCTTTGCCGTCGCTGGAGATTCCTACTCCTCTAACTAGCGCGAGAATTGAGTTGCCGTCTCTTAACGCTTGAGGCAAACTTTTCAAGATAACCGTTACGTAACCTTCGCCGACAATTAAGCCGTCGGCTTGTTCGGTAAACGGTGCCGAACCTTTGGCGGAAAGCGAATGAGCAATCGAAAACAATACAAGAGTGTTGACATGAAAACACGACGCGCCGCCGACAATTGCAGTTTCAATTTCTCCGCGTCGAATCGCCTTGACAGCATGAGCAAACGCCTGAAGCGACGACGCACAAGACGAATTAAAAGCTGTCGCGGGACCGTGTAAATGGTAAGCCCGCGAAATATATTTTGCGATAGCGTTGGCGCAAAGATCGGGATTATTTGAACTTGTGCGACGCGGCATTTTTTGACGAATTGAGTTAATCAAGTCTTTGATCAATTTATCGGCGTTGATATTTTCTTTTTTGATTGAGTCGAGTTCGCGTAAGAGTTCGGCAATTTCCGGTACGATAATTCCGAAGTTATAATCTCCTCCGAGACCGCTTGGAGTTGCATGACCGATATAAACGCCGGCGGATTGGTCGGCTAAATCCATTGGTTTGATGCCGGCGGATTCCATCGCGTTGACAACGGTGTGAGCGTAAGCAACGTGAGCTTTATCGAGTCCGTTAATCTCGTCGATTGAGAGAAATGGAAATGCGTTAGAGATTCGCAAATTATCGATTACCGAGTAATCGACAAGTGCGGCAAGATCGCTGTACGTCGAGCCGACAAGTCCTTTTCGCGAATCGAATATACGATTGCGATCAAGTTGCGAATCGGGAACTTGAACGATTCCTGATTCGTCGCTATTGAGCATTTTCCAAAGCGATTGTTTATCTGTTGCGCCGGGCAATAAAAACCCGTATCCAACTACCGCCACCGGAGTTGTAAATGTGTTAATATTCATTTTATTTTCCTCGCATCGTTATATTGGTTAGTTAAATTTGAATGTGATAATGTTGTAATTGTGAATTGCTAACTGTGAAAATTTTGTTTTTCATGTAAGTTGAAATTTATATTAAATGTCGTCCTTTGTGTCATTGTCTTTCGATCTCAAACAACAATGTCTCTAACGTTCCTCTTGTTCCTAATGTTTCTATCGTCCTTTAAAAAATAAGTAGCCGTTCACGCACAAGAGAAAAATTTTCTAAGCCCTGAAAGGGCGGCGGAATATTTTGATGAATATAATTTTTGTGTACATTATTGAATATTTGTAACGAATATTCGTGATAATTTTTTTTCCGCTGCCCTTTCAGGGCGATTCGTTTGGGGGCATTCTAACCCACCGCGTTGCTGTGGGTTAAAACTCCGTTGCCCTTTCAGGGCGGAGGAAATTTTCTCTTGAGCGTAAACGATTACCATTTTGAATGGCTAAACCAACAGTAGAGACGCAATGCTTTGCGTCTCTATCGATGAGCTTTTGATCGAACAATAGAGACGCAAGGCATTGCGTCTCTACATTTGTTAAACTATTCACGTTTTAATTTTTTGATAAAAAAATAAAAAAATTGCTTCGACCCTAAATTTCAACGTAATTTTAATTCGCCCGTTA